>CAZRRT010000004.1:18806-49174 GCA_964602605.1 uncultured Ruminiclostridium sp. | reverse complement strand
TATGTTGTTTTTTTTGGATTCAAGTTTAGCTATAATTCCATTGACATTATGGACAAAAACAGGTATATTTAAAATATAAAATATTGAATTTTTAAATATTTGCTTTTGCAGAGGACAGCAATTTCCGAAAAACAGTCTGACTTTTCAGAAGTGAATATTTAATATTTTATGGAAATGCAAGTCTTATTTATATGGAGCAGCTCTGATTTAAAAATATCCAGCGATATTTTAAATCAAAATCGGTATTATTATGAAAAAAGTAATTGACATCTACAAAAGAATATTCAGCGACGAAAAGCCGGGAATAAGATATTTTATTGTAATAGCCTGCACCGTTCTTTATATCGGTGTGTTTGCAGCACAGATTTTTTATTTGAACGACAAAACCAATATGGAGTTCACATCATCTCCCATACGCACTGTTCTTATGCTTATAATGACGCTTACTCTGTGCCGCTTGGGATATATTACGGCGCTTATCCTTTCCGCCGCTCAAGGTATTATTGTGGCAGTGCTGCTGATAAAGAAAGCTCCCGGAGTAAATCTTTCGCAGCTTATTGCCATTATATGCGCTATGGTGGGAATAAGCTTTTTGTACTTTGCTTTAAAGAAAATCAACAGCTTTATATATCCCATTATCGTGGAAAACTCAAAGCATGCAGGTTTGGTGAAGGCAGCCCGAGATGCAAATATCAAGGTGAAGGAATCGGAGAAGATAATCGGCGAAAACAAAAAGGAGCTTGCACGGTTAGCCTACTATGATCAGCTTACCGAGCTGCCCAACCGTATTAAGATTAAAAAAGATATGGAGCTGCTTATAAAAAGGCAGACCTATTTTGGAATAATTTTTATCGGTTTGGATAATTTTAAAGCCATAAACGAAAGCAAAGGTCACGACATCGGCGATAAGGTTCTTATAGAATCCGCAAAAAGAATTTCGGAAGTAATAGAAAAGGGAGATATTTTAGGCAGAATTGGCGGAGATGAATTTATTATTGTTACATTACGCTACAGTGATAAGGAGGACTGTGAGGAGTATGCCCGCAAGGTGGCGGAAACCTTTTCTCCCAGATTTTTTGAAGATACAGATAAGTGCCTGTATGTACACGCAAGCATTGGAATAACCTGTTACCCTGCCGACGCAAACAATGTTTCGGATCTGCTGAGAAATGCGGATATTGCACTAAACAAAGCAAAGCACGACGGAAAAAACCGTTTTGTGGCTTTTAACGATCAGCTTCATACGGAAATAGAATTCCGCAATCAAATATCAATGCTTCTTCCTTACGCCATAGCCAACAACGAATTAAAAATGGTGTATCAGCCTCAATTTTTCCCAAACAAGCGCTTAAGAGGATTTGAAGCTCTCATACGGTGGAATTCCGAGGTGCTGGGATATGTAAGTCCCGTGGCTTTTATTCCCGTGGCGGAAGAAACGGGCTATATAATAGAATTGGGACAGTGGATTCTTAAAACCGCTTGTAAAAAGCTTAAGGATCTTACCGACAAGTACGGGAAATCGGTAACTATGTCGGTGAACGTTTCCGCAAAGCAGTTCCGAGAAAAGGATTTTGTGAAAACCGTGGCTAAGGTGCTTAATGAAACGGGAGCAGACAGCAGCTTGTTGGAGCTGGAGGTAACCGAGTCGCTGCTGCTTAACTCGGTGGAGGATACCGCCTTTATGTTAAATCAGCTTAAGCATATGAATATTAAGGTTTCTATCGACGATTTCGGAACAGGCTATTCCTCCTTAAGCTATTTAAGATCATTGCCTTTAGACACTCTAAAAATAGACAAATCCTTTATCGATGTGGTTGTGGAGGATTCCAACGGAAAGAGCATTGTAAACAGCATTATTCATCTTGCTCACACCTTGGGAATGACGGTTATAGCAGAGGGCGTTGAGTATAACGAGCAGCTTGACTATTTAAAAACCCAAGCCTGCGACTGTATTCAGGGATTTTTGTTCAGCAAGCCATTGGATTCCGAAGCGGCAGACTTGATTGTTGAAAATTACGGTGTGAAGCAAACGGAAAACATTAAAGATATTGCAGGTTAATTTATAATAAATAACGAAGCCGCTTTTTTACCTGCCAAAGCGTTTTGATATTGAGCGACTTTGTTAAAAAGTTAAAAAAGCCTGATACAAAACGACAAGCTTTTGCAGCTTCTTATAATATCTGATAATATCAAGCAAAAGGAAAAATATTAAATGACAAAGAAAAAATTAAAGCCCTTAAAAATTATTTTGATAATATTGGCGGTAATAATAGGACTTTTTTTATTGCTGCTTGTGGGAATAAGAGTTGGCAGCACTGTTGTTTACAAGGATTTTTACAGCAATGCGGATTGGGATGTACTTATTCCCGATTTGGATAACGGATACATTCCCCAAGGCATAGATTATTTAGAGGATAAAGAATATTTTCTTTCCTGCGGATATATGAGCGGAAAACAGTCGTCAAGAGTTTATGTTACCCCTCCCTTGGGCGAATCTTATTATTCCCAGCTTAAAAACCCCGACGGCAGCGATTATTTGGGACACACAGGCGGACTTGCCCATTTCGGCGATTATATTTATATAACGGGAAACGACGGCTTGGACGTATTTTCCTTTGAAGATATTATCAAGGGCAGAGAAGCTAAAATGATAGGCAATGTCAAGACCTTTAACGATCCCGCCTACTGTCATATTCACAATAATAAAATATACTGCGGAAGCTTTTACCGAAAAGGGAATTACGAAACTCCCCAATGGGAAAGAATCACCACTCCCTCGGGAGATGAAAATACGGCGGTAATTACCGTATTTGAATTGGACGAAAATGCGGAATACGGCATAAATCCCAAGCCCACTGCCGTTATTTCCACCTGCGGGCTTGTTCAGGGAATGTGCTTTACCGACGATGAAGAAATTGTATTATCCACCTCATACGGTATGGCAACCTCTCATTTGTACTTTTACAATTTGGATTTGACAAAGGAAGCTGAAAACAAGGTGACTTTGGGAGAAAACAATGAATACGAAGCACCCCTTTACTTTTTAGACATCTCAAAATTTATAAAAGCTGTAACCGCTCCGCCTATGTCGGAAGAAATTATTTTCGTTAACAAAAGAATATATATTATGAACGAATCCGCAAGCAATAAGTATATCTTTGGAAAGTTTATGCAGGGATATAAGCTTTGGGGATATAAAGACTTAAAAGTAATACAGCCTGTCTAAAAACTAATTTATTATACAAATTGGAATTGCAGACTTTGAAAAAAACCTATATAATAATGCTTTAATTAAGATAATGCTTTAATTAAGCTGATAATAATAAAATAGACAATCAAAAGCCCCTGCCAAAAATCAAATTTTGGAGGGGCTTTGTTGTTGTCATAAAAAATTCTTTAATAATGGGCTTTTACAGACAATTCCCGATATTATTCTATTTATTTACAATGATTTACAGTGCTTTGCAAAAATTATTAGGCTAAACAATTATGCGGTTTTTATATGTACCGCTTTAATAATAGCCAAAGCCGCAAAATAAGCCGCCGCAACGCTTATAACATCTTTAATCAAATAAGGCAGTGACGCCAAGCAAAACGATGTGAATAAATCCTTGGACATTACTATGCTGAATTGAATAACTCCGCACAAATGGCAAAGCAAAAGCCCAACGCAGCCCAAAGCTATTCTTAAAGGCTTATTCTTAACGGGAATACCGCATAAAACCACCATAAGCAGGAAGCCGAAAATGTATCCGCCCGTTGCTCCAAGCAGCACCTGTAAGCCTCCTGAAAAATTCGCCCATACAGGCACTCCCACCGCTCCCAAAAGAATATATACCAATACCGAAGCAAAGCCCTTGACATAACCTAAAAAATAGCCGCAAAGAGCAACCGCAAAGGTTTGAAGGGTAATGGGTATTCCAAAAGGCGTAGGAATAGATATTTGTGAAATAATTGCTAAAACAGCCGCAAATATCCCCACAAGCACAATGTCTGTTGTTTTTATTTGTCTGTCAGTCATATATTAAATCTCCAAACTTTAATTCCCAAATCTTATATAGTGCCTTTAAAAAATTCTGTGAAAATCCAAAACTTGTGCCAAGGATATAAGAAAACACAATAAAACAAAGCTTGCTATATATTTGGAAGTATTTGATTAAATACGCAGTGCGTTTTATTTGTTTTTGCCGCTTCCGCTTATTGCTAAAGGCTTTTACAGCTTAACCGAAATCTCTCCCGAATTAAGCACATCTTTGCCGTTGTCGGTAATAACTATAAGCTGACCCTTGCCGTCAATGTCAACTGCCTCGCCGGTACAGGCAACGCCGTTTTTGATATAGTGTATTTCCTTTCCCAGCACAAGAGAACGGCTTTTATATTCGTTTATGTTTTCCTCTCCCGTGCGGTTAAGGCAATTATAAAGCTCAGTTATCACAAGAGCCGCCAAAACGTTTCTTGAAATATTTTTTTCCAAAGAGCCCGCCGTCGCTTTAATTTCATCGGGGAAATTCTCGGTGGTAAGGTTTATTCCTATTCCCACAACCACGCTGTCAATACTGCGGCTTTCAATGTCGGCGGTAGCCTCCGATAGTATTCCGCAAACCTTTTTGCCGTTTAAATAAATATCGTTAACCCATTTTATTTTAGGCGTTTTTTCCGCAAGCTTTTCAATAGCCGTACAAACCGCACAGCCCGCACATACGGTAAACAAATCCAAGCCGCTTTTAAATTCCCGACCGCATAAAATAATGCTCATATACAGTCCCTTTTTGTCGGGAGAATAAAAGCTGTGTCCTCTTCTTCCTCTGCCTGCGGTCTGTTCCTCGGCGATAACAACCGTGCCGCTTTTCGCACCGTCTGCTGCAATTTTCTTTGCATATGTATTGGTGGAATCAATGGTTTTAAGTATCACAATTTCCGTATCCTGCAGCTGAGCCGGAAGCCGAGAACGTATTCCCTCCACCGAAAGAATATCTCCCGCCCTTATCAAACGGTAGCCTCTGTTTCTTACCGCCTCTATTTCAAAGCCCTGTTCGGTTAACTTTTTCATTGCTTTCCATATTGCAGTTCTGCTTACCCCTAAGCTGTCTGCCAAATCCTGCCCCGACAGAGCTTTTCCCTCACTTTTTTCAAGTACCTGAAGCAAGCTTTCTTTAACGGTCATATAAACACCCCCAATGACATCGACCTGTTTATGCTCGTTACTATTTTACCACTTATTTTATGATATGTCAACTAAATTTTTTCATAAGTTGACAGTTAAAAATTGAAAATTGAAAGATGAGGTATGTGCGCTTTGTACACAAATTTAAATACGCATTGCACATTAAATACGCATTGCACAGCGGCACAGCTTAACTGTCAACTGTAAAATGAACACTGTCAACCGCATAATGTAAACTGTCAACTGTTAAAGATAATATGCGGATAAATATATTTAAAATATATATCAAAGGGACCGCATTATTTGCAGTCCCTTTTTTATATTCAGCAGGTAAGTCCCAATTTCTTGGGCGGCTGTGGCTCTTCAAGAACGTTTCCGTTACCCTTTGCCCTCACCTACGGGATTCCCTGCCATGGTTCATTATATGAAAGGAGTTGGTAAAAGGTGAAAGAACGACAATTAAAAGGAGTATGTTATGATAATGAAAATGAAATGAAAAAAACAAGGAAGGAAATAAGGAAAACCAATGCTAAAAAATTTCAGCGAGTTTTTGAACCAATGGCAGAGAATCCCGTAGATGAGGGAGGAATAACATTTCGTCAAGCAAGAAGCCAAAATATGAAAATTTCTGTAAAAATCCTTTATTTCAATAACAGCATATATTATGTTCCTTTTTGGCACATCAAAAATTTGCTGTCCTGACATTGAAACACAAAAACGTATATAATTAAAATGCAGATGAAAGACAAGTATTTTAAGTCATATACAATTCTCCTTTTTAAGTAAGTCAAAAATCTGCTGTCCTGACAATGAAACACAAAAATGTATATTATTAAATTGCAGATTTAAAGCAAGTGTTTTAAGTCATATACAATGTTTCATTTTAGGCACATTAAAATATTTGCTGTCCTGACATTGAAACACAATAAAACATATAATAAAAATGTAAATACAAACCGATAATAACCAAAAGAAAGGAAGCTTAAAATGAGCACATTGATTATAGTTATGCTGTTTTTGCTGGTATGGAAGGTGTTTACTTCCGATGTGAACAAAAAGATAGAGGATTATGATTTATCTAAGGTGGATTGCTCGAAAATACACAAGGATATAAATTCTCATCATTTATTTTCGTACGACGTAAAGCAAAACATCTTAAACGGCAAGTATGACAGGAATCGCAGCAGATAACAGTTCTTTAAGGTGAAGCCCGTAAACCCAAATCGGCTTGCCAATACTAATTTGATAACACTTCTATAAGATTTTGTACTTCCTAATAATTTGATTTTTGCGGTGTAAGAATGAAAATTCAAGCACCGCAGTTTTTTTATTAAAAAGCTGCTGAAATTTCTGCATTATTTCAAGGCTGAGCATGGGAGTATACCCTAACCAACCTAAAAATAAGCACTTCATAAGGGGCGAGCGACGTCTTAATCGAGTAATAGGTTTTGGATTGTTTTGCAATCCTTTAACCGTCGTCACAGCTTATTTCTTCAATAATATTTCTGATTTTTTCCACTCCCTCGGCAGTTACGGAGGAAAAGGGAATTAGCGTTATCTGATCAAAGCAGGGCAGCTCCTTTTGAAGTGCGGTAAGCCGCTGTTCGCGCTGTGTCTTTTTCAGCTTGTCCGCTTTTGTAAGCACTACCGCAAAAGGCAATTCTGCGTCTATGAGAAAATTTATCATTAAAATATCGTCATTTGTAGGCGGGTGGCGAAAGTCAATAAGCTGAAACACCAATGCAATATCTCTGTCCGACTGCAAATAGCCTTCAATAAGCCCCGACCAACGCTGCTTTTCCGTCTTTGCCACCTTTGCGTAGCCGTACCCCGGCAAGTCCACCAAGCGAATGTTTTCCAACTCGTAAAAATTTACGGTAGCCGTCTTTCCCGGAGTTGCGCTTACCCTCGCCAAAGACTTGCGGTTAAGTATTTTGTTTATTAAAGAGGATTTTCCCACATTGGAGCGTCCCGAAAAGGCAATTTCACAGCAGTCCGACTTTGGTATCTGACTGAATTTGCCGTAGGAGGACAAAAATTTTGCGTTATTAAAATTCATTCTTGTTTTTCCTTTGACGCCTTCATCATCTGCTCTTTGTCGGGCAGCTGATCGGGCGGAGCAAATTTTCCTTTTTTATTCACCAAAATTGAAAATACCATACCTGCTATTATCGCCAAATAAAAGGTGAGAAATCTCCATATTACCGTTGACAGGTGTACATATTCTCCGAAAATTCCGCTGAAAAACAAAACGTAGCTGCCCTCCGCCGCACCCATAGCTCCCGGCAAAGGCACAAATGCGGAAATCATAAGAATAAACGCCTGACAGGAAATAATAGTCAGATAATCCGTTCCCTTCAGCCCAAAGGCAAGGTAAATGACAAAGGAAATACTGAAGTAAACCGTAAGCTGTAAAACTGTGTAAAAGCACATTTTTAAGATAAGAACGGGACGTTTTTTTATGAATTGGAAGTTTTGATAGTACATTTCCATTTCATCGTCCATATATTTCAGCTTTCCCTCCACATCCTTGACAATATGGAGCTTTCCCAACAGCCGCACGGCAAAGTGTGCTATTTTAACGGTGGGCTTGCGGAAAAATGCTAACATCAAAAGCCCTGCGATAACGGCGGTGTTTACTATAAAGCCGATTATTATCAGCGGCATCATAAGCGGATTTGTTTCAATAACATAATGCAGCTTAAAGATAAGTATTACTGCAGAATAGACGGTAAGCGTTGCCTGATATATGATAAATTTGCTTAAAAGCGCAGTGAGAGCCGAACCCAGCGGCACTCCGAATTTCATAAGATAATAGGCTTGAATAGGCTGACCGCCCGAGGCAAAAGGCGTGATGCAGTTAAAATACTGCCCGATCATTGAAACGGAAAGACTGTTTTTAAATTTCTGCTCAGGTCTGACTTCCTTTGCCACCAAATGAAGATTTACCGACTCCAGCAGCCAGTACATCACCATACACAATACCGCCAACAGCATATATACGGGATTGGTGCTGCAAAGTGCGTTCCATATCTTTTGGGGATCGTCCACAAAAAACAAAACGCATATCATTATTACAAAAGCAACACCGCATATAACAAGATTTATTATTTTGGATTTTTTGCTCATTTTTTCCTCAGTATCAGAAATTATTTCAGTTAATGAATACCGCCTATTTTTTTAAAACAGATGTGTAATAATCGTCCCACATTTTTAAGACGCTGTCCTTTTTGTAAAATTCGTTTCCTCTTTTTGCGTTGGCAGCTCCCTTTTCATAATATTCCTTATCCTCTTTAAGCTTGTTAAGCTCTTTCACAAAGCCTTCAACGTCATTTTCCGAATAATAGAAATCAAATAGAATGTTGTCGTAAATAGGCAGCTTTCTAAGGAGAACGGGAATATTAACGCACATAGCTTCAAGAATGGTCATAGGGAACAGCTCGTCATAGGAGGGCAGAAACATTACGTCCGCTCCGTTGTATACCCCATTCATATCCTCTCTTTCCACTATGCCCAAAAACTTAACGTTTTTCGGCGGATTTTCAACCACCTTTTTCAGCTCCTCGTATCCGTCGGAAAGCTTGCCGAAGCTGAATCCTCCCGCCCACACAAACTGAACCTCAGGCATAAGCTCCGCACATTTGAGAAAATCGAAAGCTCCTTTTCTCACTTGCAGCTGACCTGCACATAAAACGGTAAATCTATCCCTGTCAAGCCCGTATTTTTCTCTGATTTTTATTTTTTCCTCTAAAGATAAGGGGTGAAACTGATCCGTGTCCACAAAATTGGGAATGTAGGTTACACGTTCTCGGGGAATTCCGTAATTTTCAAGAGCATCGATAAAATAGGGGTTTACCACCACCAAATGCTCCATAATCTTATAGAATTTTATTATATAAGCGTAAAATATCTTCCTTGCCCACTTTGGAATTTGTATGCTTTTATCCATAGTTTCGGGCAGAGTGTGAACATAGCAGACGGAAGCTCCCTTTCTGCACCTCCACGGCTTAAGCAGGAAGTAGGTGGGGTTAAAAGTGTGATAATGGGTAATGTCCGCCGCCATATGCTTGTTTTCGTATATTTCAAATTTATGGTTAAGTCCCTCTTTTACCAGCTTCACCTGCTCCATATAGGCAGAACCCACGCCCTGCCCTTTTACGCTGGTAGCTTGGGACATCATATTTATTGTATGCTTATTCATATATTCTCCCGATTTTTATGCGAGTGTTTCAGAAGTATAATATTATATTTGTTATTATTGTTGTGATTTTATTATAACAATATTTAAATTTTTTGTCAATGATAACTGCAATATATTAAATTAAAAAAATTTTTTTATTATTATTATTGCATTTTTAAATATAATAGTGTATAATAAACAGTAACGACCATCAGAGTAAAGCAATTATTGCTTTTCAAGAAATATTCAGCATCGGACAGCTGGGTCAAATGCCGGCGACAGCAACGCTTTTCGGCTTTTTAATATACCGTAATACCGATTTGCTTTGTTGCCTTTTATTGATTAAGCGCTTAAAAATGCGCTTTCGTATCCTGATTTATGATTTCAGTGTGATTTTAAATCAAGAATATTTGCTTTGAGTTCACCTTTTTTATTTTTTAAAACGGGTGCTTAATATCAATAAGAGTGTTTGAGAGCAGTGTTATCTGTTATCTGTAGAGTGGTAAAAGTAATGTATTTCTTGCTGTATAGACTCTGATAAAAGGATAAATTATACGCTTATACGCTCAAGTCATATTCTTGGGCGTTTTGTTTTTAATGCAAATATTTTTTCTGTATACTGATTTATTGTATTACCAAGTATTACCAATTTTTGTACCCCAATTTTCAGAGAGGAATTAAGGCGTTGGCTTTAAAATTAAAATTATGAAAGATGCACTTAAGCTTTACGGATTTAATAATCTTACAAAATCGCTGAGCTTTAACATTTACGACGTTTGTTATGCAAAAACGGAACGTGAACAGCGGGATTATATCGCCTACATAGACGAACAGTACAACAGCGAGCGTCTTACCTCCATTCTTATGACATTGACCGAGATGATAGGGGCGCACGTTCTTAACGTGTCAAGGCAGGACTATGATCCTCAGGGCGCATCGGTAACCTGTCTTATTGCGGAAAGCTCCAAAATAGGAAAAAGGTCGGGGGAAACGGAAACGGTGGTAGCCCATTTGGATAAAAGCCACGTAACCGTTCACACCTATCCCGAATATCACCCCGAAAACTGCATTGCAACCTTCAGAGTTGATATTGACGTTGCCACCTGTGGGAAAATCACCCCTTTGTCCACCCTCGATTACTTAATCGGCAGCTTTGACAGCGACATTATCACTATGGACTACCGCATAAGAGGATTTACCCGTGATATTGCGGGCAAAAAGCTGTTCACCGACCATAAAATCACGTCTATACAAGATTACATTGACGCAGCCACCCTGAAAAAATACGACGCAGTCGACGTTAATGTGTATCAGGCTAATATTTTTCACACAAAAATGCTGATAAAAGACATAGATTTGCAGAACTATCTGTTTAATAAGGACGTGTATGAATTGCCGCCAAAAACAAGGCTTGACATTACCGACAGCCTTAGAAGAGAAATGATTGAAATTTTCAGCGGAAGCAATATTTACACTTAATATTATCTTAAAATCGAAAATCAGCGGATTTGCCCGATAATTAACTGAATTTGTTAAAAAACGAAAGCGGAAAAATAAATGTTAAATCAAAACAGAGCCCCTATTCAAGAGGCATTGGAAGAATTTGAATTAAACAGAGTCGTTCCCTTTGACGTGCCGGGACATAAAAGAGGAAAAGGAAATCCCCCGCTTACCGCCTTTTTGGGACAAAAGTGTATGAGCCTTGACGTTAACTCTATGCGCCCTTTGGACAATCTTTGTCACCCCGTTTCGGTTATAAAGGAAGCGGAGGAATTGGCGGCGGAGGCTTTCGGAGCAGGCTACGCATTTTTTATGGTGGGGGGGACTACCTCCGCAGTGCAGGCTATGGTGTTTTCCGCCGCAAAAAGGGGAGATAAGATAATACTGCCAAGAAACGTCCACCGCTCGGTTATTAACGCTATGGTGCTTTGCGGCGCAGTTCCCGTTTATGTAAATCCCGCTGTGGATAAATATTTGGGAATAGCTTTGGGTATGAGCGTAAGCGACGTGGAAAAGGCGATTAAGGAAAATCCCGACGCAAAAGCAATTCTTGTAAATAATCCCACCTATTACGGAATATGCAGCAATATTAAAAAAATAACGGAGCTTGCCCATAAAAACGGAATGCTGATGCTTGCGGACGAAGCCCACGGAACTCATTTTTATTTCGGAAGCGGTATGCCCTTAAGCGCAATGGCGGCAGGTGCGGATATGGCGGCGGTAAGTATGCACAAAAGCGGCGGCAGCCTTACCCAAAGCAGCTTTTTATTGACGGGAAAAAATGTGAGCAGCGGCAGAATACGGCAGATAATAAACTTAACCCAAACCACCAGCGGCTCCTATCTGTTAATGTCAAGCCTTGATATTAGCAGAAAAAATCTTGCGGTTCACGGAAAAGAGATATTTAAAAAAGTAATGGGCTTGGCGGAATATGCAAGAGAGGAAATAAATCAGATAGGCGATTTTTACGCTTACGGCAAGGAGCTGATAAACGGAGATTCGGTTTTTGATTTCGACAGCACAAAATTGTCCGTAAATACTATTAACACGGGACTTGCGGGAATAGAAGTGTACGATATTTTAAGAGATGATTACGATATACAAATAGAGTTTGGGGATATGGGAAATATTCTTGCATATATAAGCGTGGGCGACAGAGAGCGTGATATTGAAAGATTGGTAGGCGCATTGTCAGAAATCCGCAGAAGATATAAAAAGGACAAAAGCGGAATGTTAATTTCCGAATATATTCCCCCTCACGTGGTAACCTCCCCACAGGAAGCCTTTTATGCAGATAAAGTTTCCCTGCCCTTAGAGGAAAGCGTAGGCAGAATTTGCAGCGAATTTGTTATGTGCTATCCCCCCGGTATTCCTATTTTAGCGCCGGGTGAGGAGATTACAAGCGATGTTATCCGATATATAAAGTACGCTAAGGAAAAAGGCTGCTTTATGACGGGTGCTGAGAATATGAAGATTGACAGGCTTAATGTGCTAAAGTGACGGCTTTTATGGGTTTTTTTAAGGGGTAAAATAAAATGCTTGAAGAATTTGAAAACAATTTAGAGGAAGCTTTTCCTTTTATGAAAAAAGGTGAAAGCCTTAAAGAACAGGAAGCCGGAGGAGGAGTTTACGACCTTTACAGCGCTTTCGGCTGCGACTGCGACAACGGCTGGTATGAGCTGCTTTACGATTTGTGCAGCGAAATAACCGAGGCATATAAAAAGTACGGTCAGCCTGTGGATATTGTTGTAGATCAGATAAAGGAAAAATACGGCACATTGCGTTTTTACTATCACTACAAGGGATCGGAAGGCAGATATGACGCAATAGATTATCCCGGAGGAGTTATACGGTTTGCGCCTATCAGCGATGAGGGAAATATGCTTCATCGTGAAATATCGGATATTGTCATTAAATGGGAGAAAAAATCCGCCGAGATATGCGAAAAATGCGGCAAGCCCGGAGTTTTGCGGGACGACTTGCCTTGGATATTGACTTTGTGCGACGATTGCTATAAGAAAATAATTTAAAGCAGCAGCAGGCGCAATTTGTAGTAAACAGGGGGGCTTTATGCTTGACAGCAGCGGATTTGATTTATGGTCAAGGGATTATGACAAAACGGTGGAGCTATGCGAGGAATCAAGTCGGTATCCCTTTGCGGGCTACAAAGAGGTCTTGAATACAGTTTATAAGGAAATTATGGAAAACGGCGGGAAAAAGGTTCTGGATATAGGCTTTGGAACGGGAATTTTGTCAAAAAAGCTTTATGACCAAGGCGCAGACATTTACGGGATTGATTTCTCGGCGGAAATGGTAAATACCGCCAAGAAAAAAATGCCAAAATCAAAATTATATCAGTATGATTTTTCTGCGGGACTTCCCCCTGAGCTTGACGGTATAAAATTTGACTTCATAGTGAGTACCTATGCAATTCATCACCTTACAAACGAGAAAAAAACGGCTTTTATAAAACTTCTTAAAACTCACCTAAACCGAGATGGCAAAATACTTATCGGAGATGTTGCCTTTGAAACCCAAAAGGATATGGAGGAATGTAAAAGGCAGTCGGGCGGCGAATGGGACGATGATGAGATATATATTGTAAAGGAAGAAATGATAAAAGATTTCCCCCAAATGCGATTTCTCAAAATCAGCTTTTGTTCGGGAGTTTGCATAATTTGAATTTGAAAGGACAAAAAATGATTACGATATACAAATAGAGTTCGGAGTCTAAGGAAAATGGCTGCTTTATGGCGGGTGCTGAAAATATAAAGATTGACAGGCTAAATGTTTTGAAATAAAGGCGAAAAAGATGAATTTGTTTGTAAAAAAATTAAAAGAACAGCTTTTAGAGGAGTTTCAAAGGGGTGACCGAAAGGGAGTATACGGCTATACCCAAAAAATAATGGCGTATAATTCCAATAAAATTGAGGGCAGTACCTTAACAAGCGAACAAACCGCTTCTCTTTTCGATACCGGAACAATTAACGGCACTGAGGATTTTGTTTTCAGGGCAAAAGACATAGAGGAGATGACAGGGCATTTTAAAATGTTTAATCAGGTTTTAAAAAGCCTTGATAAGCCTCTCACCTCCGATATGATTAAATCCTTTCATTATCAGCTTAAATCGGGAGTATTTGAGGATTACGCAAACGGCTATCCTGTGGGGGAGTTTAAAAGCAGGGCAAATCAGGTATCCGACATTGTAACGGAGCTGCCTCAAAATATTCCAAGCCGAATTGAAAAACTGATAAATGATTACAACTGTGGAAATAAAGAATTGATTGATATTGTCAAGTTCCATACCGAATATGAGCAAATCCACCCATTTCAAGACGGAAACGGACGGACGGGACGGGCGATTATTTTAAAACAGTGCCTTGACGGCGATATAGTTCCCGTTATCATTTCCGACAGCGAAAAAACTGTGTATTATCACGCTTTGCACCTTGCTCAAACCGAAAAAAACTATGAAAAGCTTCTAAACTTTTTTATTGAGGAGCAGGGAAAGTATTACAGAAATATTAAGTGTTTTATTGTTAATTCTTAAAGAAAAAAGGAAGAAATGATAAAACAGGCTGCCGAAAAAGTCAAAAGTTAAAAATCACGGAGGGAAAAGAGGCTTGGAGAAAAACCGACCAAAGGAAGGGTTTTTGACAAGCTGATGATAAAAGATTTCCCCCAAATGCGATTTCTCAAAATCAGCTTTTGTTCGGGAGTTTGCATAATTTGAATTTGAAAGGACTTAAAAATGGACTTATGGTTCAGCGAATTTCACACGCCTAATGTTAAGCTGTCTATTAAGGTGAATAAGCAGCTTTATTCGGAGCAAAGCGAGTTTCAGAGAATAGACGTGTTTGAATCGGAGGAGTTCGGGCGGTTTCTTACCCTTGACGGATATATGATGCTTACCGAAAGGGACGAGTTTATATATCACGAGATGATTGTTCATGTTCCTATGGCGGTAAATCCCGATATTAAAAACGTGCTTGTTATAGGAGCGGGGGACGGGGGAGCGGTGAGAGAGCTTTGCCGCTACAAAACCGCAGAAAATATTGACGTGGTTGAAATAGACCGGCAGGTTGTGGAGGTTTGCAAAAAATATCTTCCCCAAACTGCCTGCGGATTTGATGACGAGAGAGTAAGGCTGTATTTTCAGGACGGCTTGAAGTTTGTACGCCGCTGCGAGAATAAATACGATTTGATTATCGTTGACAGCACCGATCCATTCGGTCCGGGGGAGGGGCTGTTTACAAAGGAATTTTACGGCAACTGCTACAAGGCTCTTACAAAAGACGGAATTATGGTAAATCAGTGCGAAAGTCCATTTTATCCCGAGGACAGGCTGTCTATGCAAAGAGCGCATAAGAGAATAGTGGAAAGCTTTCCAATCAGTAAATGCTATCAAGCCCATATTCCCACCTATCCCTCGGGACATTGGCTTTTCGGCTTTGCAAGCAAAAGGCTGCACCCCATAAGAGATTATAACGGGGCGGCTTGGGAAAGCTTGGGCATTAAAACAAAATACTACAATCCTCAGCTCCATATAGGCGCATTTGCTCTTCCCAACTATGTGGAGGAATTTTTGGAAAATGTGGAGGATATAATTTAATGAATGACTTTAAAAAAAACATTTCGGCTTTTATAGGCTGTGAAAGCGAATACGGAGAATCTGACACAGTTATATTCGGAGCGGGCTTTGACGGCACAACCTCCTACCGTCCCGGAACACGCTTTGCAAGTCAGCATATCAGAAGCGAAAGCTACGGCATTGAAACCTACAGTCCTTATCAAAACAAGGATTTAGAGGACTATAAGATATTTGACGGCGGCGATTTGGAGCTGCCCTTCGGAAATACCCAAAAGGTACTCGATATAATAGAAGCTTATGAAGAAAAGGTTTTAGAGGACGAAAAGCTGCCAATAATGATAGGCGGAGAGCATTTGGTTACATTGGGAGCGGTAAGGGCGGCTGTAAAAAAATATCCCGATCTGCATATTATTCACTTTGACGCTCATGCGGATTTGAGAGATGAGTATTTGGGCGAAAAGCTGTCCCACGCCTGCGTATTAAGAAGATGCTGCGATTTGGTAGGCGACGGACGGATTTTTCAGTTTGGAATTCGCAGCGGAGAAAGGGCGGAGTTTCGGTTTGCGGCGGAGCATACCGTAATGTGCAAATTTGATTTTTCCACCTTGTATAAGATATGCAAAATGATAAACGCACCTGTTTATTTCACAATAGACTTAGATGTGCTGGATTCCTCGGTATTTCCCGGCACAGGCACGCCCGAAGCGGGAGGAGTCAGCTTTAATCAGCTTATTGCGGCAATAATTACAGTGTGCGGTCTTACAAACGTGGTCGCCGCCGACATAAACGAGCTTTCGCCCCCTTACGACCCAAGCGGCACAAGCACGGCGCTTGCCTGCAAGACTTTAAGAGAGCTGATTTTGGCGGTAAATAAGCAGTGATTGTTTAAACAGGAAAGGAGAAAAAGTGAACAAGCTTTTAGACAGACTATCTTATAAATACGGACGGTACGGAATACCCGATTTAATGCTTTATATTGTAATTGCTATGGCGGGAGTTTTTGTTGTGGAGCTTTTTGTTCCTACTGTGCCGTTAAGCAGTTTTATGTACTTTGACAGGGATCTGATTCTTTCGGGAGAATGGTGGAGAGTTATTTCCTGGATAATCATACCTGACACAAGCAACGTTTTTTGGATAATATTCAGTCTTTATATTTATTGGATGATAGGCACGTCGTTGGAGCAGCAGTGGGGAACGTTTAAATTTAACGTATACTACTTTATGGGAGTGGTATTAACCATAATCGGCGGCTTTATCACAGGCTTTACCACCAACACGTTTCTTTATTACGCAATGTTTTTTGCATTTGCGGTTATGTTTCCGGATCATCAGTTTTTAATATTTTTCTTCCTGCCCGTTAAGGTAAAATGGCTTGCAATAATAGACGCTGTTTTTATGGGAATTATGATAGTCATATATATAATAGGCGGCTATTGGTCGGGAGTTGCGGCTATTATTATTTCTATACTGAACTTTATACTGTTTTTCTTCAACGACTTTAAGACCTTCTTTAAAAACCAAATTTACTACGCAAAGCACAGACACAAATACAAAAACAACAGATACAGATAAAAATAGCAACAAATACCGATAAAATTTGAAAGGAAAGAAATAATATGGGAAAATGTTTAATAATCGGCTGCGGCGGAGTTGCGGGAGTTGCAATTCACAAATGCTGTCAAAATGATTCTGTTTTTGAGGGAATAATGATTGCCAGCAGAACAAAATCAAAATGCGACAAAATCAAGGCGGAAATTGAAGCTGCGGGAAAAAGCAAAACCAAAATAGAAACCGCACAGGTAAACGCAGACAATGTTAATGAGCTTATCGCTTTAATAAACAGCTACAAGCCCGATGTGGTGCTGAATTTAGCTCTCCCCTATCAGGATCTTACCATAATGGACGCCTGCCTTGCCACAAAGACAAATTATGTGGATACCGCCAATTATGAGCCGCCCGAAACCGCTAAATTCGAGTACAAATGGCAGTGGGCTTATCGTGAGAAATTCAAAGAGGCGGGAATAACCGCACTTTTGGGCAGCGGCTTTGATCCGGGCGTTACGGGAGTTTTCTGTGCCTATGCACAAAAGCATTACTTTGACGAAATAAACTACATCGACATTTTGGACTGCAACGGCGGAGATCACGGTTATCCCTTTGCCACCAACTTTAACCCTGAAATAAACATAAGAGAAGTCAGCGCAAAGGGCAGCTATTGGGAAAACGGCAAATGGGTTGAAACAGAGCCAATGGAAATAAAAAGGGTTTACAACTTCGAGGGCGTGGGAGAAAAGGATATGTACCTTTTGCACCACGAGGAATTGGAAAGCCTTGGACTTAACATAAAGGGAATTAAAAGAATACGCTTCTTTATGACCTTCGGACAAAGCTATCTCACCCACCTTAAATGCCTTGAAAACGTGGGAATGACCTCTATCCAGCCTATTGAATATGAGGGAAAGCAGATTATACCTTTGCAGTTTTTAAAGGCGGTATTGCCCGATCCCGCCTCCTTAGGCCCCAGAACAAAGGGAAAAACCAACATCGGCTGCATTATGCAGGGCAAAAAGGGCGGCAAGTACGTTAAATACTATGCTTATAACATCTGCGATCATCAGGAATGCTACAAAGAAGTGGGAAGTCAGGCGGTAAGCTATACAACCGGCGTTCCCGCTATGATCGGCGCAATGATGCTGATGACAGGTGTTTGGAAGGGCGCAGGAGTGTTCAATATCGAGGAATTTGATCCCGATCCCTTTATGGAGGCTTTGAACAAGTGGGGACTGCCTTGGAAGGAAAGCTTTGAGCCTGTTCTTGTAGAGTGATTTTTCCACACCTTCAATTCAGTTAATACAGGAGATAAAATGAGCACCTTTTTTGTATCCGCAGCTCCAAAGGACGCCGTCGCACTAATACAAGAGGAAGTGGTTGACGGCAGCATAACAGGCGAGCTAATAGACTTTTATGAGATTGAAGAGCCAAACGCATACCTTGCAGTATTGGTTTACGAGAAGCATTACAGCAGAGTTGGCAACCGCCTTACCCTTACCGTCACAATAGACAATCTTAGTGGCAGAACAAGAGTGCATTCCGTATCGGGCGGCGGCGGAGAGGGCTTGCTGCGATTCGATTGGGGAGCAGCGGAGGATTTTGAAGCCGCTGTTGAAAATGCCCTAAGAAAATATATAATATCATAAAAGCTTCAAAAAATATGTGCATTGTTATAACAAATTGTTGACAATGCGCATATTTTATTGTATAATGAAAATAATATAATCGAAAGGAGAGTTTATTATGGCTACTACAAATTTAACAATAAGAATTGACGAGGATTTAAAGGAACGCCTTAAAGCTATAACCGAGGATATGGGTATGGATTTGACTACGCTTTTTACAATTTACGCAAAAAAAGTTGCAAGAACAGGAGCGATTCCTTTTGAAGTTTCAGCTGAGATTCCAAATGAGGAAACGTTAGAGGCTTTTGAGGAAGTGGAAAGAATGAAAAAAGACCCTTCACTTGGCAAAACCTATACAGATGTTGACCAAATGATAAAGGAGCTGTTAGAGTGAAGTATGAAGTTAAACACACCGCTAAATTTCAAAAGGACTTAAAAATGGCGCAGAAAAGAAGTTATGACATTTCTTTGTTAGCGGAAATTGTAAAAAAATTAGCTAACGGCGAGAAGCTTCCCGCAAAAAATAAGGATCACGCTCTGACAGGCGACTATGAAGGAAAAAGAGAGTGCCATATTACCCCCGATTGGCTTTTGGTTTATGAAATCTATAACGAACGGTTGATATTGTTCCTAACAAGAACCGGCACTCACTCCGATTTGTTCTATAAGTATTAACGACTTTTCAAAACTCACTGAATCAGAGGTAAATATGGATAAACAGCTTTATAATGTAAAAACCCCCTGCTATATAATAGACCAACCCGCTCTAATTCGCAATCTTGAAATACTAAAGCAGGTGGAAGAAAAATCGGGAGCGAAAATCCTTTTGGCACAAAAATGCTACTCGGTATATCAAACCTATCCGCTTATATCCCGATACATCAGCGGATGTACCGCCAGCGGACTGTATGAGGCACGCTTGGGCTACGAGGAAATGGGAAAAAAATTCGGCAAGGAAAATCACATTTTTTCCCCCGCCTATCTTGACGAGGAATTTGAGGAAATAACAAAAATCTGCTCCCATATCAGCTTTAACAGCGTTTCACAGTACGAAAAATTCAAGGACAGAGCAAAAGGCGTATCCTGCGGAATAAGAATAAACCCCCAATACTCAACGCAGGAGCATAGCATATACGATCCCTGCTCTCCTTTTTCTCGATTGGGAGCGGTAAGGAGCAGCTTTGAGCATTTTCCCCAAGGCTTGGAGGGACTGCACTTTCACACTCTTTGCGAACAGAATTCCGACGATTTGGCAAAAACCGCAAAAGCCGTTGAGGAAAAGTTCGGAGATTTCCTTTATAAAATAAAATGGCTTAATATGGGGGGAGGACATCATATAACCCGTCCCGATTACGATATAGATTTATTGGTAAAAACGGTAAAGCATTTCAGCGAAAAATACGGCGTCCGGGTGTATTTGGAGCCGGGAGAGGCGGTTGCCCTTAACGCAGGCTATCTTGCGGCAAGCGTGGCTGACATAGTGCATAATGATATGGATATTGCAATTCTTGACACCTCCGCCGCCTGTCATATGCCCGATGTGTTGGAAATGCCCTACCGCCCCGAAATAGAGGGAGGCGGAAAGCCAAAGGAAAAGCCTTATACCTACAGATTGGGAGGAAACACCTGCCTTGCAGGGGATATAATAGGCGATTACAGCTTTGAAAAGCCGCTTAAGCAAGGGGACAAGCTGTTTTTTAAGGATATGGCGATTTACTCAATGGTAAAAAACAACACCTTCAACGGAATGAAGCTTCCCGACATTTGCCTTTGGGACGGAGAAAAAATTGAAATTATAAAAAAATTCGGCTATGAGGATTTTAAAAACCGTCTTTAAAAATTTATGTAAATTCCTTGACAAAAAACTTCCTATATTGTAAAATAATATATAAAGAACAGTGTATTTCTGCACTTAAAAATATTTTAAATCAGGAGGCTGTTATGGCAGGGGAAAACAACGGTAAGAAAAAATTAGGCATTATTAACGAGTTTAAAACGTTTATATCGAGAGGAAACGTTCTCGATATGGCAGTGGGCGTTATTATAGGCGGTGCGTTCACATCTATTGTCAATTCGTTGGTAAAGGACATTTTCACTCCTTTCTTGGGAATGATTTTGGCAGGTATTAACTTTAATTCAATGGGCGTAACAATACCTTGGGGCAACAAGCCGTACATAAACTTCGGAAGCTTTTTCCAAGCGATTATCTCGTTTTTGTTAACAGCTGTCTGCGTATTTGCTATTGTGAAGATTATGAATATTATTAAGGATAACGCAGAAAAAATTGCACACCGCAAAAAGCAGGAGGAAGAAGAAGCAAAGAAGGAAGAGCCAAAGCCCGATCCTCAAATCGTGTTGTTAACCGAAATCAGAGATATGCTTAAGGAACAGAAAAAAGACTGAAAAAACAGGGACTGTATAACAAGGCAGTCCCTTTATTATTTATGTTTCCGCATATTGGCTGTCGGTACAGTTACAGTTAAGGTGTACCGCTGTGCAGTGCATAGTTGTATCAGCTTGCCAAAACACATATTTTACAATCAATTATCAACTGTAAACTGTCACAGTATTGTAAACAAATTATTAAAAACCCTTGCAATTTTAACCGGATTATTGTATAATTAAATAAATATATAATTTAGGTTAAAATTTATTTAACAGACAAAAGCTTAATATAGCGGGGGATTGCTATGAAAAAGCATTTTGAAAGAAACCGCAGCATTATAACTTTAATAGTGATTTTTTTGTCCTTAGCCTTTTTAACAGTATACACAATTACTAACTTCAGTGAAAAATCAAGGGCAGACGCTGTTTCCTTAGGCGAAAGCGTTGTGCTTAAAGAAAGAGAACAGATTATGGGATATATCTCCCATTCCCTTGATTCCTTGCAAAATGCAGCTATCAATGTGGAATATATGATGCAGAACAATGCGGATAATAAGCAGCTGCTGGATTATTTGAGGGATCAAACGATAAAATCCAAGGAAACAATCGACTCAAATTTTACGGGAGTTTACGGATATATAGACGGCGAGTATTTGGACGGCACCGATTGGATACCTGACGAGGATTACGTTCCCACTGAAAGGGATTGGTATATTGACGCTGTTAAAAGCGACGGCAAGCCCGCTATAGTTAAGCCTTACCTTGACGAAAAGACTAAAAAGGTTATGCTGTCCATCAGCATATTGCTTTATGACAAAAAAAGCGTATTATCAATAGATATTGTTATGGATAAATTTCAAAAGATTGCCGAGGAAATAACCTTAGGCGGCAGAGGCTACGGCTTTATCTGCGACACAAGCAGAATGATGATTGCCCACTCAGATCCCAAGCTGAAGGGTGCGGATTTTACCAACGACGCAGAGATGAACGAGATGTTTGATAAGATTTTTGCCATAAACGGCAGAAACCATTTTGAATTTACCAGAAACAATATAAAAAGCACAGTTTTTGCGGATAACGTTTTGGGCGATTGGTACAGCGTGGTTGTAATTAACAACGATCAGCTTTATAAGGAAACGGTCGAGCTTACTTATAACTGTATTCTTGTTTCACTTGCTATATTTTTGGTGGTGGTTTTGTTTACAATGATGTCATACCGCAGGGCGGTTGAAAATATAAGGATAGTGGAGCAAAGCACAAAAAAAGTGGAGCACGTTACCAATGCCGCTATGCGTGCTTTGGCAAGGGCGATAGACGCAAAGGATAAGTATACCCAGGGACATTCTTTAAGAGTAGCCCAATACAGCCGTGAAATTGCCAAACGTATGGGAAAGGACTTTTTGGAGCAGAACAGAATTTACAAGGCTGCACTGCTTCACGATGTGGGAAAAATACGCATACCGGATGAGATTATAAACAAGCCGGGCAGGCTTACCGACGATGAATATGCTATGATCAAGCTTCACGCTGTGGCAGGTCACGGAATATTAAAGGATATAACCGAGGACAGTATGCCTGCTTTATGCGCAAAATGGCATCACGAAAGATATGATGGCAAGGGCTATCCCAACGGAATTTCAAAGGAAAGCATTCCCGAGTTTGCACGTATTGTAGCCGTAGCAGACGCTTACGACGCTATGGCTTCCAACAGAAGCTACCGCAACGTACTTCCGCAAGAGGTGGTAAGAAAAGAAATAGTCAAAGGAAAGGGTACTCAGTTTGATCCCAATATTGCAGATATTATGCTTGAAATGATAGACGAGGATAAAAACTACGATATGCGGGAGAAGACAGAGGACAGAAAGAACATACTGTACATAGATCAAAATGAAAACGGACGGGAAATGTTTTTGTCCTACTTTAACAACGAGCCTCAGTTTAAAGCCTTTACCGCAAATTCCGAGCAGGAGGGAATTAAGCTTTTGGGCAAAAACAACATTGATCTTATCTTAATAGATGAGCTTATGCGCGATCAGCAGGCATTAAAGACAATAAGCGATATATGCAGAATAAACAACATACCCATTCTTCCCGTTATTAACAAAAACGGTTCGGGGCTTGAAAAAATGAAGCAGAACAATATAAGCGATTATATTACAAAGCCTATTTCCAAGGCTATGCTGTTTGAGGTTTTGCATAGTATGCTGTTGTAATAAAACTGACAATAATTGCTGTTTTTTAATCGCTTAATATTTTAATCACAATATATATCTTATCAATCTGTAAACTAATTTTACAGATTGATATTTTTTGCAGCAAAAATAAGTGCTTTAATAAAAAATCGGGCAGAGTTATGCTCCACCCGAATTTAAAAATATGATTAAATTTTCTTAGATAGTGAGCGGTTGGTTTATTTTATTTCCGATGCTTTAATCCAGCCCGTAACATACAGTCCCACAGGCGTTTTACCCACATTATGTAAAGTTGGGCAAATTCTTAAATAACCGTTCACATTCTTTCCGTCGTATAAGTAATATTTCCCGCTGATATGGCTGACAGGCGTTTTGCTCCCTGCCGCCGAGTATAAAGCGGCATTTTTCAGCTTAATCTCCTCTCCCGCCGTATATTTTGGCACTTCGTTTTCATCATTGCCAATAGGCGACAAAGTATCGGAATTAACCCAGCCGTACACACCCGATCTGTCCTCGCTTATCACGTGATATGGGTGAGCCGTTCCTTTGGCACGATTGGAAATTCTCACTATGCCGGGCTTTGCGGGATAGCCTATGTCGGAATTGCTTGCGCCGTACTGCTTTCCTCCCGAAAATTTCACTATGCTTCCTATTGGCAGCATTTTTTCGGGATCAACAACAGGCTTTTCCTCATTGCCGTCATTATCCTCCTTATGATAATCCTTATAACAAATATCGCCGTCCACATCATAGGAATCGACACGAAATCTGCCCCACTGCCAAATAGTCTGACCGTAATCGTATTTTGTAACATTTTCCGGATCTTCCGTCCAATGGGCAAGCCAAATGTCATACCTTCCCACAATCCGATTCTTTTCAACAAAGCTTTCAAGCCAAGACGGATTTATATATACTCCCGCAGTGTAGCCCGCCGCCTTGATCTCTTCACAAAATACGGTAATAATATCCGTGCGCTCCTTGTTGGAAAGCCCCTCGATCTGATCCCCCTCCTCCATATCGTAAAAAATGGGATAGACGGGGGAATATTTGCTTACAGCCTTAATGCAGGCTCTTGCTTCCGATTTTGCTTCAATGGTGCTGAATGCACGGCTGAACCAATAAAATCCGTAAGGCAAATCGGCTTCCTCAGCTTTTCTCACATTCTCCTCAAACTCGGTATCTTTTCTGGTTGATATTCCCGCACGAATAATTACAAACTCCGCTCCCTTTTCCTTTGCTTTTTTTAATGATAAGCCCTTTTGCACGTAGCTTACGTCAATTCCTTTTCTCATTGTTTAATCCTTTCCGAAAAAACATTTTGTCCAATATTACAATATTCTGTAAAATAAAAAATATGATTATTTAACAACTAAAGTTCTGAATTTTTCTTGTCCGTATCTTTGGCAGAGCTTATGCTTACATAATCGGTTAATCCCTCGCCCATTATATAAGCAACAACGCTTGCCGTCGACATAATGCAGCCGCCTACCGTCTTAGCCGTTTCCTCACTGCCGCCGAATGCGACTATTAAGCCTGTTGCAAGTCCCACAACAGCAACCCACAGCTTACGGCTTGTAAGCTTTCTCTTCCAATCGATTTTATTATTCATACAAATCATCCTTTCTCGGACTTTCGCCCATATCCATAATTTTATTGTACAAATCGGTGGCAACATCATTGCCCCCAAGCTTGTGATAACTGTTATACGCCCTTGTAATAGACTCCTTTGCATACAAGGGACAAAATCCTTTATCCGAATATTTTTCATAGGAGCGTATTATTTCCGCTCTTAACAAGCATTGCAGACCGTCGTAAACAGCGTTGTGTGTTCTTGCCTTTTTTGCTTTGTTTGTGCTGATAATTCCAAGCACGGCAACACCGATAGTGGAAAATGCCCCTATAATCGCAACAATAATTGTGCTGTCCATATAATCATCCCTTTGCTATAAGATTCAATGTACATTTTCTGACCCATTTTGCTTGATTGCTTACTTCTGTACATTGAAAAATCTCACCTGTACTTGTATTTAAGTACATATCATTTACTTCTTCAATGCCTACCAAATCCGCTGTATATGATGACCCTGTAACATTTGTACCGGTATGCCATATACTGCCTCTTGCACCTGTCGCTCCCATATCTCCCTTGTCCCCTTTCTCTCCTTTTACAGTAGAAAAAGTTGCAGGATAAGTATCTAATTTCTTTTTATCCTCCTTGCTCATAAGTCCGTCAGCAGTTGCGGTAGCAGCGGAATAAGTTGTATCTGTATACTTAGCGTTTGCGGGAACATCAGATAAAACAGTGTGTCCGTTTACGGTTTGTGCGTTGCCGCCGTTTGCCGCTGCTGTAATTGTAATATCAGCAGTACCGTCAAAACCAACGCCGTTTATTTTTCTTGCGTTTGCTAATTTCAAAGCAGCCGCAGCGTTTGCTCCGTCAAAAATCTTATACCAACTTCCGAAAACTACTTTTGAGTTGCCGTAATAATAGGATCTGAAATATCTTGTATTAGAAGAATAGGGAGAGAAATACTGTTCTCCAAATCCTCCATTTTCAAAGTCCACAGCTACCAACAATCCTTGCGTAGCGGAAGCTGTTGGGGCGTTTAAAACGGTGTATTGTCTGGAGTCAATTTTCCAAAATCCAACGGAATTGCCAACTATAAGTTTGTTTAAATCCACCTCGTTATTTTCGTTTTTAGTGGGAACTAACTCTTTAATATAAGTGTGGGTATGATTTGCGGCAGCTTTCCCGCTCCAATCTGTCCTTTCTGCCGCCGTAATGTGCTTAACATTGTCGGAGGTGTGAGCTGATAAATTTGCAGAAGTATTATCAAGCTTTGCCTTATCCTCCTTGCTCATAAGTCCGTCAGCAGTTGCGGTAGCAGCGGAATAAGTTGTATCTGTATACTTAGCGTTTGCGGGAACATCAGATAAAACAGTGTGTCCGTTTACGGTTTGTGCGTTGCCGCCGTTTGCCGCTGCTGTAATTGTAATATCAGCAGTACCGTCAAAACCAACGCCGTTTATTTTTCTTGCGTTTGCTAATTTCAAAGCAGCCGCAGCGTTTGCTCCGTCAAAAATCTTATACCAACTTCCGAAAACTACTTTTGAGTTGCCGTAATAATAGGATCTGAAATATCTTGTATTAGAAGAATAGGGAGAGAAATACTGTTCTCCAAATCCTCCATTTTCAAAGTCCACAGCTACCAACAATCCTTGCGTAGCGGAAGCTGTTGGGGCGTTTAAAACGGTGTATTGTCTGGAGTCAATTTTCCAAAATCCAACGGAATTGCCAACTATAAGTTTGTTTAAATCCACCTCGTTATTTTCGTTTTTAGTGGGAACTAACTCTTTAATATAAGTGTGGGTATGATTTGCGGCAGCTTTCCCGTTCCAATCTGTCCTTTCCGCTGCTGTGATATGCTTAACGTTGTCGGAAATGTGAGCTGATAAATTGCTTTTATCCGTATTAAGAGCATTATTCACCGCAGCAATTTCCGCTTTTAGAGTGCTTTCCTTTTGGTTTACCTCGGTTAATTTTGCAAACACATTTGGATTCATCGAAATCTGAATATTTTCTCCGTTGCTTATTGGAATAACAAAATCAAATTCCAACAAAAATTCGGGATTTTCCGCCTCCGTCGGAATAACTTCACCTGTTTGATCCTGTATCACCGCAAATAAAACAGGACTTTCGGAGCTGCCCTTCACCTTTCCGAAAAGTCCAATCTGCCTTATATTAAAGCTTGCTTTAACTCCTATGTTTTCCATTCTCACGTTTATAATTATATTGCCTTGCTCCGTTTCTTTTTTGGCAATTAAGAGGGAATGGTTCTTCCCTTGAACTGCTGTCAATTCGAGTAAGCTTTCCACAGTATCCGGCAGTGAAAAACCCTCGCCGCCCTGTGCGCTCGTTATCTCAACTCCGCCCGCCCTAATGCTTTTTGCCAACAGCTCCAATCCTTTTTTGGTAACCGCCGCTTTATTCCAAGCCATATTATCACCCTTTCTTTTTAAACTCTTTTTACCTTAATTCTGATTATTTTGTGTTTGCCTTCAGGCTTAAGCCCACAGTAAATAACCGATTTTCCCTCTGCGTCAAAGCTCACGCTGTTAACCGCCTGCACCGACATATTTGCGGGAATCATCTCCTTAAGCAGCTTTTTCACTTCCGCAAAAGGAGAATACTCCCTAAAATGAGTTGTTATTTTTATCCTGTAATTATCAAAATCCTTTTTAATTTGAAAATCATTGCCGCAAAGGATTGAAAGCCTGTAAAGCAGCATTTTGCAGGTATAAGGCAGCTTGCTTTGCCATTTGTTTAATATGCGGTTTTTTCTTGTTTCCAAGGTGTCGGTTTTGTCGGGAAAAATATTAAGCAGCTTTTCAAATCGTTCTACGCCGTACTGATCCGACGATAATATAAACATATTGTAAAGCGTACTGTCCGCAGCGTTCCAAAGCTTTTCAAACTGCGGATTTTCCGACCCCGCTATTTCCTTAAATTCCTTATACTCCCTTAAAAAATCAGGCAGGTAAGACAACAGATCAACATCTGCTTTTTTTGTGATTTTTCTGTTCTCACTCATTTGTTAAGCCTCCTCCTTTACCTTCACAGAATTTAAAACAGGGACTTGATTTTCTTTAAGCGAAAGGTTTTCTTCCTTGCCGTTTACGGAAGTTTGGCTGACGTCGGATATTCCTTTAATGGAAAGCAGCCTTGTTTCAATCTGGCTTTTTCTTACGGTCAACGCTTCGTTATCCGCCCAATCTTTTCTCAGCTCCAACAGATAATCGTTAACCGCTTTTTCTATGCTGTCCTTTAAGTTAGCGATATTATAGCCGTTTTCAAAGGATATTTTTGTTGTAATATTAACCGATACTCCTTCTCCGCCTTCAACCTTAACCCTGTGTCCTATGGGTGCAAAGCCCATCCCCTCTCCCGAGTATTCTAAAGGATCTGCCGCTTTTTTAACTCGGTCGATCAGCTCCTTTGAGGGCGGGTTATAATCGGAATCAATCACTGTCAAAAGCACAGTGCCGCCTGCCGTAAGCTTTTCTTCCTTTGCCGCCTTATAAACTGCGGACAGCCAATTCTTCACTTCATCATCAACCGAGGAGGAGGAAAGGGCAGAGTGTACAAAGCTGTCGGTTTTACTGCTTGGGACAAATGAGGAAGGGTTTATATCGCCGTTAAAGCAGCATTTGACCTTAACTCCGCCTACTCCCGCAATTTCCGCTGTTTTGATTTTGTAATCCCTTACATTCCCTCCAAATGCTTTTTCCTCAAAGGACTCAAAATACCTTTTTCTTAAATCCTCAGTTTCCTCCTGATCCTCTCCGGGAATAAGTATTTCGGTAAGCTCCGCCCTTTCAAGTCCCTCTATGTATTCAATGGGAATCATATCGCCGAAAGACCTATTGCCGATTTTCCCCGCCGTTTCACATTCCATACGGTATTCGCCGCCGCCGATTTTTTCCGTTACGATAAAATTCACTTCTCCGATACTGAACCTTTTTCCCGTCACATCAATGCTTTGAGGTGTAAAAACACCCTTTGCCACCGACTTTTCCGCAGGATAGGGTGAAATTCCTCTCTCCCTGCAGCGCAGTATTAAAAATTCTCTTGAAGCGGTATCACCAAAGCCTTCCTTTATGATTCTTTCAAGCTGAATGTACAATGCCATTATCTCATTGGCGGCAGGCGAAAGAGCGTCCCATATTACCGAACCCTCTCTTTTGTCAAGCTTGTTTGAAACGTTATCGAGCATACGGTTTAAAATGCTTTCCACGCTGATTTCCTCATACATCAGACCGTCACCTCTCTTTCTGTTTTTACCTCTCCGAATATTGTTGCAACGTTAAAGCTTACTGTTATAATTCCTTTTTTTGAAGTGTCAAATTTAAAACTATCAACCTTTTCAATTCTGCTGTCCCATAAAAGAGCCTCGGTTATTCTTCTTTCCAGCTCGGGGCAAACATATGAAATATGCTGTCCGTACAAATCGTCAAGCTCTATTCCGTAATTGCCTGAATAAATTTGATTTTGATAACGCTGTGTTTGAAGTATTTTGTAAATTGCCTGTTCTATGGCGGAAAGTCCGTCAACATTGCCTGCTATGCCGCTTTCCTCTTTGTTCATTTTGTAGGTAAGAGTAGGTATATTGCTATCTGCCGCTTGGGATATATTATCATAGCTTTCAAAAAAATCGGAACCGGGTATCATATTTCATCACCGTCCTTATATGAGTAAATTCTGTCAATCACCACAAATTCCTGTCCTCCCTCAGCTCTAAGCAAAACGACCTTATCTCCCTCCGCCAATTTTCCGTTTAACATCATACCTTCCGTTAAAATAAGCTGATGTTCTCCCAAAATCAGTTTTTGATCCACCGTTATTTTTAAGGGATAACCGCTTATAACCCTTCCCCAGCAAACGGCGGCGGGCTTTTCCGCATTAACTGCCTCCACTGCTGCGATTTTTATCTGCTTTACCAATTCGTCTGCGCTGTTCATGATGTTCCTGCCCTTCTCCTTTTGTTATTCAATAAAATCAATATCCATAAAATGACCGTCAGCGGAAAATCGGTGAACCACCCTTTCCGCCAACATTATGCCTTCCTTTTTAAATCCTTTGGTATCAAGCTTTATAAAAGCATAGCTGCCTGCGCCGAAGGATAAATCTCCATAAACATTTTTTAATGACAAGCTGTTGTTTTTGCGGTTGTACAGCTTTAAAAGCTTATCCGATTTATACGGTCCGTTTTCGCCTTTTTTTAAGCTTGCGGTGTATTGCAAAACTCCCCAATTTTCAATATTTTTGCTGTCCTTTGATATATAAATTTCCCTTTTGCCCGATTTTTTGTCATTAAATATCAGCTTGATTTTATTGTATACATTTTTGTCCACAGAAGAGGAAAATTTAAAGTCCTCCGCCGACCTTCCGTCTATCAGCAGCAGGCTGTTCCCCGCATTTGGGTAATTGACGCTTTCCAATGTTAAAAAGCCTTGTTTGTCATAAAGTCGGTATCGTTTTCCGCTGTTTTCGTATGTCAAATCAAGGGCGTTACAGATCATATCCAAAAGAGAGGTGTTTTCCTCAACCCTAAAGGAAATAACATAGTCGGTGTCCTCCAAAATACCCGTTTTAAGAGAATAGTCCTCTGCTATCATCTTA
>CAZRRT010000004.1:0-18796 GCA_964602605.1 uncultured Ruminiclostridium sp. | reverse complement strand
ACAACCTGGGCTGCGGTTTTGTTTTCATAAACATAGGTATCTTTGTTTAGAAGATAGCGTAACTGATCATAGCACTTTACCCTTTTTATATCGTCCCGTGTGCTTTGAGAAAAAATATAGCCCAAAAAAAGCTTTTTCCCTCCTACCGCAAGTCTTACGGCAGAGCCTTCCGAGATTTCATAATTTTTATCCGATATAACATCAAAAGAAAGGCTTGCCGCTCCTGCGCTTAAATGCTGGGTAAGCTCTGTTGTTCCCGCAATACTCGGCATATAAGCAGATTTTCCGCTGCTGTCGGCTATTAAAAGCTGTATGTCCATTTATATCACCCTCACGCTGTCCTTAGTCACCCAGCCTTGCCACAGTCCCTGCGGAGTGGTAACGTGATAGGGATGACTGCCTTTAAGATTTATAAAGTTAATCTTGCCTCGGTAGTTGGTTCTTGTCTGTCCGGGAGCGTCCCCATAGCTTGTGCCGTAAAGCCTGCCGTTTACAATAACATCGCAGCCTATTGTTACCTGCTTATTTTGGGTAGAGGAATCAGATCTTGTATTTTCAAGGTGAGCCGCAGAATCGCCAAAAGAAACTTTAATATGCTTTGCGCCGTAATCTGCGTACTGTTTAAGCTTTACCTGCGCCAAAGTGTCAAATCCCTCTTTCCCGCTCTCGGTAAAAACGACGCTTTCCAATGTAACCTTTATGTTGGTGGAAAAAAGGTAATTTCCCGCAGGCAAGCACCTTGATACAATAAATTGAAAAGGCTTTCCCGAATTTTTCAGCTTTTCCAAATAATCTGCATAATATCCCGCTCCCCTGAACTCGGCGGGATTTATCATAAAAGGGTATTTGGAATGAGGAATTAAAAAAGCAAGCTCCACTTCCTTTAAGCTTTTTTCTTTTAAGATGTTTATTTCCTGCCCCTCCGCCAAAAAAACGGTTTTGTTATGATTTGGAAAGGTAATCTGTATCTTCTGAGGCGAAACAGGCAAAAGACACTTATCCAAATACACGTAATATCCTTTTGAACTCATCAGTAATGCACCCCCTCTGCTGCAGCCGAAACTGCCTCCCCTACCGCTTGGGTAAGATCCGCAATCAAATCGGTTACGTCTGTTTTTTCGTTTATAATGTTTTTCATTCCCGTCATATCCACCTTTATTTCCGTTTTTTCTCTGCCCTGATAACAAGGCTCTATTATGATTTCCCTAAGCAGCGTTATTTCTTCAGGCGAAAGAGTATGGGCGTTTTCGACGGTAAAACAGGGAAGCCCTTCAATTTTATTCGGATTTAATAAATTGTTATATTCGCTCTGTAACAATTCAAAAATCGGAAACTGATTTTTTAAAAGCGGCTGAAACAAAGCCGGTTTTATGTTATCGGATTTTATCAAAGCAAGATTTTCAGATTTTGGAATTAAGCTTTGATAATAAGCCGATTCATTTAAATCTATAGCGGAGAAATCTAACTCGGCATTTAAACGGTTTCTTGAAATTGCTTTTCCGAATAATGCGTTAAAATCCGATATTAAATCAAGATTTAAAACAGCGCTGCAAAAAATTGGCAATGTTCTTTTTTCAGCATTTAAATTCATATTTGTTAAAGCGGCAGCTCTGAAATATTCACTGTAATCACAAGGAGTATTTTGAGGAAAATAACCCGATGTTTTCATCAAATCAGCATTGCAATAAATCAAGCTGCTAATAGAAACAAGCCTGTCTGTTAGCCGTTCCGAAATAAAGACTTGTTGCATATTCTCCTGCGAATTGGCTGTTCCGAAAATCCTACGGGAAAAATCAGTGCTTAAAATACAATCGGAAGAACAGCAAGCCTTAAAATGCTGTTGATTATCCCCTAAAGTCGGAAAATGCAAAATGCTGTTTACGGTTTCAATTTCACTGTAGTCTGCGATATTCCGATTTATCGTTTCAATACCGCTGTACTCTGCAATATTCCGATTTATCGTTTCAATACCGCTGTACTCTGCAAAATCCCGATTTACCGTTTCAATACCGCTGTAATCAGCAAAATCCCGATTAACCGTTTCAACACCGCTGTAATCAGCAAAATTCCGATTAACCGTTCCAACACTGCTGTATTCCGCAATATTATGATTTGCCGTTTCAATATTGCTACAATCAGCAAAATCCCGATTAACCGTTTCAACACCGCTGTAATCAGCAAAATTCCGATTAACCGTTCCAATACCGCTGTACTCTGCAATATTCCGATTTACCGTTTCAATACCGCTGTACTCTGCAAAATCCCGATTTGCCGCTTCAATACCGCTGTACTCAGCAAGATTTCGATTTAAAGTTTCAATTTCGCTGTAATCTGCAAAATTCAAATCTTTTGTTTCCGCTCCACTGTAACCCGTAAAGCGGTAATTTGTTATTAAAGCGCCGCTTATTGGATTATAGGATTCAAATGCGTAATTTAAAGCATCTTGACCGCCCATAAGTATGTAATTATCACAATAAGTCGAACACTTAAAATCAAGAAATTTGTTCTGCTGATTTTGCAGATTTGAGTAAGAATTGTAACAAGCATTGGAATAAATTTCAAAACAGCTGTCGTTAGAAATACTCGAATACATTTGAGAATAAGCGGAGCTATGGTTATTAAGCTCCCCGCCGTCCAACGGCATAAGTTCGTTGTAAGGCTCAAGAATCGGCTCTGTAACGCAGCTTATAAGATTTTGCTCAATTTGATTCTGCCTTATATAGTTGTTTTCAAGGCTCTCAAAAACGGAAAACATTTTAAGAATATTTAAAAAAAGCCGGTTCTCCTTTATCCTGCAAAAAGTAATACTGTTCATCTTCTTCTCCTGCTTTTTTCCGCCTTTTCTCTTTCCTTTTTTTCCTGCTTAATTCTTATTTGTATTGCCGCTGCCAAAAACGCCTTTTCCTGCTCCTCCATATTAAAATAAACAGAAGGCGGTATATTAAGCTTGTGAAGGGAATAATAAGCGTAATTTGCCTCCATATCCCCTTCCTCAATCAGTTTTTTGCCTGTTCCACCTTTTCCTCAAAGGATTGGTCAAAGCCTTGAAAATGCTGTACAAATTCCGCCAATCTGTTGTATTCCCCCGGATCGTCCACCATAGCGAATACAAGCTCCTCGGGTGTCTTAACGCCATAGCTGTCTTGAAGCTGAGCGTCGTATAAATCGGGATACACCACCGATGCGGCGATAAGCTTTTGCATATACAGTCCCGTATTCAGCTTGGAATGTGTTATGCCGCTTTTTCCCTGCACGGCGGTTTCGGTTATACAGGAATCTCTCAAATACTCGTTTTCCTTTGAGGTAATATGCTTAAACTCCCATTCCAACGGCTCTCCATTGTCATCGCAAAGAAATTTTGTAACTTTAAATTTTCCGTTTTCCTTTTCTTTTTTATTACCTTTCATAAACATTGAAAATTTTGACATTATTATATTCCTTTCTTGAAAAAAATATATAAAAATACCGCCTTAAATTCTAAGTAGATTTAAGACGGTATTTATTAAATTTTAAAAAAGCTTTTGCTATCGAAACAATTACTGTTACAATATAAATTTTACTTCATACATTATGACAATAATTCCTTCATCAAATCGTCAATATTTGTAAATCCTTTTACATTGGGATCATTTCGATTTTGTCAGCCTCAATCATAGCCGCCTGTGTTTCCCTATTGGGAATATCAGGAGGAATATCGGCTGCGGCTTCAAACAACGAAACAAACGCTTTAAGCTGTTCTTCGGAAAGATTGTCAATTATCTTGTAAGGCATTTCCCTTGTACTCATAACCTTGTCCCCTAATATTTAGTTATTTGCAGCTTTTTTATATTATAGCAAATACATCTGCAAATATCAAGAGGCTTTGGAAAGCTGAACCAAAATCAATTAGTCAAAAATCCGTCCAACTCCTTAAAGCTTTCGGGCATCTTAAAATCTTCAAAGGTAAAATCCATTTCCTCGTCCAAATACTCGCCCTTTGCGTCAAACTTGGCAAGAATACCGCCGTCAATATTGCAGTCCATAAGCACCATTGTCTGACGTCCCGCATCGGAGGTAGGATCTTCATTGGATACTTGAATTTCAAAATAAGTATCCTCTCCCGTTTCCTTGTACTTCACCATCATCTCTCTGAACACAGAGGTGTTGTAGTGGAAGGTAGCTGTGCCTGTGCCCTTCCAGCCTGCCGACTTGTTGCCTCTTCCCGTTTTTCCCAAAATAGGAACCTCGGTTTTGTTTTTTTCAAACTTTGCCTCTAAGTTAATCGCCTGCATAAAGTTGTATCTGCGGTTTCCTATTGTGACAAAGCACTCTGCAAGACCTGCAAAAACAGTGTCCTTTGCTTTCATAACCACGTTGTTAGCCATATAAATTTTCTCCTTTTAAAATAGTTAAAATAATCAAAAGTAAACAATCACGCAACTGTAACAGTCATATACAGCTTGCTCATAGCGTTTACCACGGTAATCGCATCGTTTACAACCACGCTCTTTTTGCTGTTTCCCTGTTCTACAGTAATATCGCTGTCGGCAAAGTTTTCAATGGCTCTTATCTCGTTAAGCTGCTGATGATGCTTAACAATATCGGACCAAAGAGAAACACGTCCCGCCTTATCGTTAGGCACTGCCCCCAAATACTTGGTGTTGAACAAAACCGCAATGTCGTTGGCAATCTGGTCGATTACTCTTATAGTCTGGTTTTCTCCGAACACCTCTCCGTTAGTATCGGTAAAGGATACAAAGCTGTTTATGTCCGCCAAAACTCTTATGTCGCCGCCCACTTGGTGAAGAATGAACTGCCCGCTTTTTACCGCTTTTTTCAAGTCTGCTTGGGTGTATTCGGTATCAACGGAAAATTCACCGTTGTAAACCTTGTTCTGAACGCTTTTGTTTACCCCGCAGCCTGCAAGTGCGCCTGTCACCCAATACACAAGAGCCGCTTCGTTAAAGGTATCGTCGCTCACCTTGTTTTGAACGCTGACAGTGCCGCAGTAATCGGCGGGCTTGCGGTAAAGAACCAGCTGAAACTTAATTCCCATTTCCTCACGCAAACGCTTGTTGTAAGCCGCATACAAGCCTTTGAGAGCTTCATCGGAAACAGTCGTTCCCATTACGTTAAAGCTGTAGGATTCTATTTTATCAAGATACTTTTGATGTGCAGCTCCGTCCACAGTGCCGTTTGTGCCGCCTGTCAAAGGTATTGGAGCAGCGGCGGACAATGTGATTCCCGACTTCCAATTAACAAACTTGTTGGGCTTTAATTCCCCTGCCTTTGCCACAGTTTGAACCTCCACCGCCTTTGCGCCAAAGTAGGTGGTAACGTCAAAAAGGCTGTCGTCGTCGGCGTTTGCGCTTATTCCAATCTTAATGCTGTTTCCGCCCAAGCCGCCGCAGACAGCCTCCGCAAATTCGTTAGCCGCCTTTGTGCCGCCCGAATTAAGGCGGTAAGCGTAAAGGGTGCTTGCATTAAGGAACAAATCACGCAAGCCCTTTAACTTATGGTCGGTGTAATCGCAGCCGAAGATTTCAAGAGAATTTTTCTGAAAATCTCCGCTTGTAACCTCAAACACCTGATCCTCAACGCCCCAATCAAGCTCTAAGGGCATAGTGCATATTCCTCTTTCGGAAAGGGCTGCGCTTGCGTTTGCCGCCGACACAAAGTTAATGTATGAGCCGGGCAGCTCCTTGTTTTGTACTGTAAAAATTCCTCCGCCTAATGCCATATTATTTTACCTGTCCTTTCATAAAATTTGTGATAATTTCTTCCGCTTGGTTTATGGTGTACTCTTTGTTTTCCTCCAACAAAGCGGTTAAAATATCCTTTCGGTTTAAAAATTTTTTCGATTTTAAAAGCTGTGATTTTGAAAAAGCTGCTTCTTTTTTTAAGCCGCTTAAATCGGATATACATTCCTTGTCATCGTTTATTGGAATAATTTCCTTGTTCTCCTCCAACGCTTTTTCATTTTGATAATGCTTCATATAACCTCACTTTTGTATTATAATTCAGCGTTTCGCTCTGACATTTTCGGTAAGCTCACCCATAGGCGTTTTATCTTCTTTCTTATAGCCGAAAAAGTCGTAATTTACATAAAAGCTTAAAATACCGTTTTCTGTTCTTCCGCTCATTTTCCTTCCCATAAGAAGATCTTCCCCTGCCTTTATCCACAAAAGACTGTCAAAAAGCCGCTGCGCCGTTTGAAAGCACTGCTGCTTTTTTCGGTTGTCGTCCTTGGGATAAAATCTAATAAGAAACTTGTTTTCGCAAAGGAATCTGCCGCTTAAAAATCTCTGCTGAGAAGCTTCAACGCAGGATATAAAAAAGCAAGGCGTTGTCATTCCCTGCTTTACTTCCTCGCTGTATATCGGATATTCTCCGCCGAATTCGGTCTTTAACGCCTTGCCTATACCGCTGCGTATTTCCTCTCCCATATCCGCCTTAGCTGTTTTCTCGGACAAAATTCTCACCTCCAATTAAATCATTAAGCCCATTTAACAAACGGCGAAACTCGTATCTCACGATGAGTTGGGTACACTGCCGTTTCACCGCAGCAGCAATATTCCGCTGTTTTTCCGAACTGCCTTACTATAATTTTAGAGCCGTTTTTAATATTTATTTCAGGTGAAACAAACAGCTTTGCCCTTTGTGAAATTTCCGAAGCAGTGTCTGTTTGCTCCGACGGGTAGTTAAGCTCAAAGGACAATTTACAAGGAATATTCTCCCCTACCGTCACTTCATTGTGGTATGTAATTCCGCTTTCCTCGTCGGTTACCGCCTGATATTCCACAACGCTGCAAACGCCGTCATACGCTTTTTCCACCGCCTTTTTCACCTTTAACACATTTTTGTCTGAGATTACCATTTTATCCTCCGAAAACAGTTAAGCTGATCCCTTCCGTAGCTTTTAAGATATTCTGTAAATTTGTCGAAACGCTGTTCTTCCGTTAAGCTGCCCTCGCCTGCCGCAAAGATTATGTTAGTGTCCCCCACTTCAATTCTCTTTATTGCAGCGTCTAAATCAACACACTTTATGTCATCGGGAGAAAGGGTTTTCTTTGCCCCTAAGAAATCTCCCGCCGCCATATCGATAGTAATATCCAAAAGCTCTCCCGGAATATCGTACAAGCCGCATTTGTTTTTAACGGCGTTCATTGCTCTGCCGACAGACGCCTTTAACAGTTTTTCGTCGGATTTTGAAAACCGGTATCCAAAAGCCTCAAGCCTTTCCTTTGTCAATTCATACACCCCAATTTCACCTCCTTTTCAGTGATCTTAAATCAGCCCTTGGAAATAATTCTTGCAATGGCTATTGACTTGTGGGGAACGGTTTTAGTGCCATCGTTGATAATCTGCCAATTTGCTCCGTTGGCAAGATCTGCGTTAGATGCGGAGCTTACAAGAGATGCGGGTTTTTCAAAGGAAATTCCCTCAACGCCGCAGATATAGCGGTCGCGCACATAAAGAGTGTCTTGTCCTCCGTTAGCCTTTGCATCTCTGCTCATCTCGTAAGGCACGTAATCTCCTATGTTGTCAAGAACAATAGAATTCTTTCCTAAAATATAGGTGGTGTAAAGTGTGTCCCCGCTGCCGCCGTTTTTTCCCTCAGTCTTTGTAACAGGCATACTGTCGTCCACCAACACCGTTCTGCCGTTCCATGAACCCATAGCAAGATCACGGGTTATTCCGTCCTTGTCGGTGAAGGTAAGGTACTTTAAAAGCTGCAAATTCTCTAAGTTTGTGGCAACTTGGCTGTGCATTATAACAAGGCTGAACACCGACTTGTTATCGCCGCAAGCCTTCTGAACCGCCTTATTTAAGGTGTCTGCCCCAACATAGGCTTCTTCTCCCGCCTTTGCTGATATATCGTAGGTGTGCTGTTCCACAAACTCCTTTGCCGCCTTGGCAGTAAGAGTATCGCCTGTTGTGGTCATACCGAACACTCCCGACAGCATAGAAAGCAGAATATTTTGTTTTACCTCCTGCTTGTAATCTCCGATCTGCTGTGCCACAGAGTCCATAAAATCCACGCCTGCGGTAATGTTTCTGCTGAAGGAACGCTCGGTCCAGCTGTCCATTCTTGAAGCAACCACAAGTCCCTGTTCAAAGGAGGAGGTGTTGCTTGATGTAATATCCGTGTTTCCGTCATTGTTTTGAGAGGTAGAGCCGTCTATTCTGTCGGAATAGGGAATACGGCAGTAAAGAGAACCGGTTTGACTTGAAAGCGCCCGTTTTGCGTTTTCGTTTCCGCCTACCGCCTTGGAATTTGCAAGCTCGTTTTTCTTCACATTGGGAATACGCTCCACATATGCGCCGAATGCTTGCGGATTAAAGCTTTTTGAATCAAATTTTGCCATTTAAATATTCCTTTCTTTAAAAAAATAAATATCCCGAAATAAGGATACTGCCAAAAATTTATTAAATATCTCCCTCCCTCTCCGCCCTAAAACAAATTCATATCCTCACCTCTTTTTCTCTAAATCTAAGTTATCTGAAAAATCCGCAAAATCCGCAGTCAAAAAATCACTTATTCTCCAAATAATTCAACATCTGAGAATAAGTAAGCTGTGAAAAATCCTGCTTTCCGCTTTCTGAAAAATCTCCCCCTTCTTCGGGAGTAAAACAGCTTAAAGAGCCTTTTCCAAGGCTTTGGGAAAACAAATAAGGGTCGCTGCTTATAAGCGAGGAAAGCTGCTCCTCAACACCTTGCAGCTCCCCGTTTTCGTTAATATATGCTTTGGAAAAATCAATAAGCTTTGAAATCAGCCTTGGATTTTTTCCTTCCAATTCCCTTATCAGATTTTCCGACGCATTTTGTATTCTTATCTCATTAAGCTCCTTTTTAGCCGCTTCAAACTCCTTTGATTTTTCCGCATTTTCTTTCTTTAATCTGCTTATAATCTCTTCAAAGGAATTAGGTGCGGGAGTATCATTTTCATCTTTATCCTCCTTTATTTCCTCAATAAAATCGGACTGAGAATTTTCCGAACAGTCTTGATTTTCGCTTTCCTCCAAATTTGCTTCATTGAGATTTACATCCTGCTGTGTTTCGGTGAGATTTACATCCTGCGGTGTTATGGCGTTTAAGCTCTCATTACCGCCAATCTCATAATGCAAATTTGTTTCATTTTGATTTTTCAATATTTCTTCCATAGCTTCTCCTTTTTAACTGTGATTTTTCGATATTCTTTCCATTTCCTTAAGCGGATTATTAACCCAAGGGTGCTGTGCCACCACTGTTTCCTCGGACAGCAGATCAAGCGATTTTATGCAGTTGTCTATAGCCTCCGATTCATTTATCAGCATATCTCGGTTAAATATAATCTCTACCTCCTCATTTTGAAAGTCGCCAAGTCCCATAAGTGAAAAACAGCCGTTGACAAAGCATAGCAAATCCTCAAAAGCCGCCTGTATCTCCGACTCCATTTCGTTTGCGTCCAAGTCTATTTCTGTGTACATTGATTTGATGTTAAGCTGATTGAGATTTGACAGGGAATTGCCGCCGTCCCTAAATCCGCTGCTGTTAAAGCCCATACCGTTTTCAATCAAAGCGGTTTTGAAAAGCGACAAAATGCTGCGGTAGTTTTCTCCGTTCACCTTTACTTCAAGGGACTCCACTCCGCCCTGCGCCTCCGAATCGCACCTAACCTTTACCGCCCCGTACAAAGCCAAATTTTTCCTGAACTCTCCCAAATTTGTGCCGTCGTAGTTTTTAAGAATAAGAATGGTATTTCTCGGATCTTCCTGCATATTGTTTTCAAAGTCGGAAAGCAAAATATTTATTCCGTCCTGCAACGATTTAACCCTTTTTATAAGCGGAATTTCACGCTCGTTATACTTAATTGGAATAAGAGGTATTTTGCTCCAGCGGTAATTAACTTTTTTACCCTCCTTGTTTTCGCTTATGTAATGATAATAATATTGCCCTTCCGTATCGTTGTCGGCGGTAATATCGGGAATCAGCTTTCCTTTTTCCAAAATAAACCGCTTTACCCCCTCGGCAGTATACAGCTCCGCCTTTTCGGTAACAACAGGTCTTGTCCCCTCATAGCCGTAAACCTTGTACACTCTAACCGCCTTATCGAGAACGGTATGCTCTTCGTCCTTCCAAAAGGGCAGCAATTCATAGGCGGGTATTATCCTAAAGCAAATTTTTCCCTCATTATTTACATAAGGATAAAGCCAAGCTATTCCCCAATTCAAAACTCCCTTTCCCGCATTTTTAAGTATCTTCATAAACCGCCTGTCAAACACCTTTTTTAGCAGCTTTACATACTCCTTGTTATCTCCCCTTATCACAAAAGGCTGACCTAAAAGATAGTCAGCCTTTTGATCCACCAATTTTGAATATTGGTTGTCAATAACCTTGTTGTTGGGAAGATTTTCCACCTCCTCCAACTCGCCCCTTTGCCCTATAACCGTCCTTTTTCGGTGAAGAATGTCCTGCTCCCCGTCATAATAAAGCTGCCCCGTTATCATCTGTCGGCGAGCGGGGCTGTTTTTCCAATTTTCAATCTCCTTTTCCAAAAATTCGGTTTCGGTCATTTGGGTGTTTTTTCCCAACTGTAGCCTGCGGGCAATTTCCTCCGCCCTGTTTTTTACAAAGTCGAACATAATTCCTCCTGTTATTTTTTAATTTTCCATTATAATAATATCATATTTAGATACTGAACTGCAATGGCGTATTTTGGCAAATTGTAAAAACGCAAGCTGTGAAAATACTGCCTAATCACACCGAGTTATTACTCTTATCAGTTTCCATTATAACAATACCACATTTGAATACTGAACTGCAATGGCGTATTTTTAAAAAGCAGTGCAAATTCCGACAAATTATGTCAGTAATTGCTAAAAATTGCTAATGATTTCTAATAATTGCTTATATCATTTTCCATTGAAACAGTATTATATTCAGATACTCGGTTTCGTCAAATCGTCAACAAAAAATCCGCCCTTACCCCCACTTTATTCAAAGCTGAATCTCTCCCCCCTTCCCATATCCTCCATAGCATATCTCATAGCGTCCATAAGATGATTAAAGCTGTCGGAGGGCTTGTTTAACACTCTGTCCGAATCCTTTTCCCAAGTGTAGTTGGAAATCTCGGTAATGAAATTCACGCATTTGGGGTGAATTATTATTTTGTAGCACTTTATCAAATCAATGCCTGAATTTATGCTGTCCCTGCCTTTTGACGCACTGCGGATACGAATTATGCCCAAAGCGTACAGTCTGTCAATGCTTTTGGGTTCGGCGGAATCCGCTGTGATTTTCTCTTTGGAATAGCCCATGGATATTATCTCCCTTGCGATCTCCTCGTTGCTCATTCCTTTTTTATAAAGCTCATCGAAAACCCACAAGGTTTTTGACGATTGATCGGCAAGCCCGCAAAAAAGGGCGGTGGGATCGTTGGTATAGCCAAAGTCCAATCCGAAAACCGCTCTTACGCTGTTTAGCTTTCGTATTTCATTAACATCAAAAGCCTGCTCGATCCAATTCTCGTAAATCAGTCCCTCGGATATTCCCCAATTACCAAGTCCCGCCACCTGATAACGCCTCGGATTATTGATTTTCATAGCCTCAAAAAGCCGTCTGTCCCCTTCGTCTAACCACTCGTTGCAGGTGTAATTTGTGGTCATTGCAAGTATTCCCTTTTCATAATCCATTCGCTCAATTTTAACGCCGTAACAGCCCTTTACATCTGCCGCATTTTTCTTGATATTTCCTTCAGCTTTTTCTTCAACCTTTTCTCCAAAACCGTTCAAGAGCTTTTGACTGATATTATTACCTGTATTCTGTGATTTTTTATCAGAATTTGATTTTTCGCAATCACATTTATCGCCGTCATCAATATCAAAAAATCTTTTTTTAAGCCAATGATGCTCATTCCAAGGATTAAAGGTGAGAGTTATCTGCTTAAATATATCCTCCTTTCCGTCCTTTTCGCCTTTTTCAATATCGATTCCCCTTATGGACTCGTCAAGCATATTAAAATCCGATTCTGCGGTTATTTCATAGGCCTCCTCCACCCAGCACCAGCAAAGGCAGCCTTTTTCCGCCGCAATGGAAGTGATTTTCAAAGGATCGTCAAGTCCTCGGAAGAATATCTTCTGTCCCGTAGGCTTGTAGGTCATTTCCAAAGGACTTTCCTTTACCGTCCAAAGGCTCTCCGCTTTCAGCCGCCTTATAGCCCACTTCAATTCGGAAAAGCAGCTGTCCTTTAAAGTTCGGAAAACCTTTCTCACCACCAAAAGATTAGCCTGCTTGTACTTCATCATATTGGCGATATACCACAAAGCCGCCGTTTTGCTTTTTTTAGACGCTCTCGAGCCTTTGCAGACTCGGTATCTTCCTTTCCAATTCCAAAAGGTTTTATATCCTTTCCCCACCACAAGGGGAAGATAAATTTTATAGGGATCAGCCTTTTGTTTTTTAACCTTGTCTTTCATATTTTTTGCCATTTTCAGTCCTCTGATTTTCCCAAATTATCAACTGTGATTTGAAAAACAGCTTTTTTTAAATTAACAGCCTTATCAGTCCTCCAAATCACTCTCACCAAATATAACCACAGGCGAACCGTCCTGTGTATCCGCTTTTTCGCCGAACATACCGTAAAGCTTGGCAATAAGCTCCGCCGCTTTCATTCTGTCGCGAACGGTAACTGCCTTATCCGTCTTGCTTTCTCCCGCTTCCTCACCGCCCTTGCCCCACTTTTCCCCTCTCATAACGGCGGTAAAGTATTCCAACACCTCTGCCGCCTCCGCTGTTTTTTTGCCGCTGACCTTTTCCATTTTTCCGTCGATAAAGTCTTGCGCTTCCTTTAAATTTAATATTCTCTCCGCTGTTTTTACTGCGCTTTTTTCGGAATATCCCGCTCTTATTGCCGCATCTTTTTTGTTAAAATCAATAAGATATTCCTCACAAAAGCGCTGCTGTTTAAGGTTCATAATATTCTCCCTTCTTAAAATAAATTAACGCCGTGTCAAAAAACGGCGTTTAAATCTATTATTTTAACGGCTTATATTTTTTTCATTGTAATAATATCACAAAATTATACTGAACTTCAATGGCGTGTTTTAAAAAAATTTATCTCTGTAAAACCCACATTTAAAGCAGATTTATTATCTCCCATTGCAATAATATCACAAAATAACACTGAACTTCAATGGCGTATTTTAAATCAAGTAAAAAATAAATTCACAAAATATTAAAGCTCCTACCCGTTTTTCCACTTTTCAAAGCTGCAAACCCCTGCCTTAAACCACCTGCATTTTCCGCAAATGCTTTCAAACTCCTCTTTTCCGATTTTGCTCCGAGCCTGCTCCAAAGCCTTATTATAAGCAATAAAGCTGCCTTCCGAAATGCCGATAATTCCGCTTACCAAATGATCCCTATCAACAATATTTTCTTTGGAGCAGCCTGATTCCGAACTGTCAAAATCCAGCAAACAGTCCTTTTCGGTTTTGTTTGGGCAATTCTCGCAAACGATGTCAAATCCGCAAATTAAAGTGACATTACTGTTTTTTGCTTCAAGACAGGTTTTTATCCTTAACATATTATCGGAAAACACATCGCTGTAGCCTTTTCCCTCAAATAAAGGAATACACATCAGATGATGAAATCTTAAAACAATATTCTTTTCCATATACTTTCACCTTTTCTGTTTTATAATATATCTTCATTTTACATCTTTTTTACATTCAGTCAAGCTTTAAAATATTACATTTACCTTAACCCAAAAAGTAAATATTATTTACCAACACCGTTATACAAAATATTATCCGTTTTAAAAAAGCATTTTGTCAAATACGGCTCATCTAATTATATTAAATATTTTTAGTAAATGATATTGACAATTATTACTAAATGTGGTAATATATATATTAAACAATTCTTTTAAAATTTATGGAAATTTCAAAAAAATAACAGGAAAGGCAAGGTGCAGATTATGGTAACCATTCGTAATTTGCAAAAGAATTACGGCAATTTTCACGTTCTTGACGGACTGAATATGAACGTTGCCGATGGCGAGGTATACGGATTTTTGGGGAAAAACGGCTGCGGAAAAACCACCACTATGAACATTCTCTGCAATGTTATACCAAAGGACGGCGGAGATGTGATATTAGGGGACGAAAACGGGGACGGCAACAAAATAAAGATAGGTTATCTTCCCGAAACTCCCTCTCTATTTAACTATATGAACGGCTATGAGTATTTGAAATATATTGCCGCCTGCTGTCATTATCAGGGAAATATTGACGCCCGCATTGACGAGGTAATGGAGATCATCGGAATGAGAGAGGGCGGAAAGCGCAGAATTAAAGGCTATTCGAGAGGTATGAATCAAAGAATGGGCATCGGCGCAATTATTTTCGATCACCCGCAGGTATTGGTGCTGGACGAACCCACTTCTGCGCTTGATCCCGAAGGACGGGCGGACGTTATGAGGATTATCCGCAATCTTTCGGACAGCGGCTCTACCATTATACTTTGCACTCACATTCTCTCCGATGTGGAAAAGGTGGCGGGCAGCATAGGAATACTTAAAAACGGAAAAATGGTGATAGAGGGAAAAATTTCCGATATTGAGAAAACCTACTCAAAGCCCGAAATCGAAGTAAAGCTTTTTAACACCGACGAAAGGTCAATATCCTTGATAAGATCATTGGAACAAAACCCCGTTGTTGAAAAAGTGGACTTTTACGAAAACACAGGCTTTTTTGTGGTGAGAACCAATAATCTTGAGGAAGCGGCAGCTCTTTTGATGAAAACCTTCAACGAAAATTCAATCCTGCCTTCCGAGCTGAAAGCGGTAACGGAAAGCCTTGAGGATATATATTTAAAGGTGGTGAACGAAAATGCTTAATACGGGAATTAAAAAAGAACTTATGTTTTTCACCCGCTCCTTCAGAGTGTGGGGAATTATTATTGCGGCGGTGATGTTTGCAGTTGTTTCTCCTTTGCTTATGAAGCTGTCATACATTATGCTTGACTATATGGCGGACAGTATGGGAGATTCCGAGGGGGGCGATACAACAACTAACAATATGTCATATTATTCCGAAAACTATGAAAATAAAAATATGACCTCGGTTGATCCAGGTATGTTAGGTGAGCTTGACTCTATGACCGATCCCGCAATGATGTCAAGCTTGGGCTTTGTCAGCTCCTTGGGAGATCTTACAAGCACGCTTATGCTTATTACAATGTTAGTCACTATGTATTCGGCAGGCGGCGAGCTTAAAAAAAGGTCTATGATAATACCTCAAAATGCAGGGCTTACTCCAAAGCTTTACATTTTGCCCAAATACTTGGTCTATCCCGCAATAATGGCGGTTATAGGCTTTTGCGGAATTTGGATAAGCTACGGCGTATGTCATTTGATTTTTGCCGAATGTGAAATAACAATAAAAGCTGCGGCAATTACCGCACTTTGCGCAGGAGTGTTTGACGCATTTATGACGGCAGTTTACTTCACCTTAGGTCTATGCACCTCAAAGGCGGGCTTGGCGGTAGTTATTATGTACGGAGGAAACGTAATTCTCACCACCCTGTTTTCAGCTTTGGGAGCGGACAAATTCCACCCCTTCACCTTAACCACCCAAGCCCAATATGCAGTAATGGGCGGCGAGGTTGACGCCCTCAATCTTTGGGGCAGCATCGGTATTACTCTTTTAATAGTGGTATTGTGCTATTTTGTAACTTTGTTTGTAATTTCCGCAAAGAAAATTGACAACAGAGGAAAAGAAGAAATGCAGCTTTGATAAAACGTAAAAGCGACAATTTAATTTTTGACAATATTAAAAAAATATGTTATACTAAATAAGCAGCCCAAAACCAAGGAGATGAGAGAAAAAACAGGAACATTGCTTCTTATGCTGTTATAAAAAAAAGGCATCATAAGCAAGCAGCTTGACAAGAAGGAGAAAGAAGAATGGAAAATAATTATTTTGGAAGTATATTGCCCGAGATAAGACAGCTCACCGATTTATGCGTCAATAACAGCCAAATCGACCCCGATTTGTACAGCAAATACGAGGTAAAAAGAGGGCTGAGGGACTTAAACGGAAAAGGCGTTCTCACAGGGCTTACCCATATTTCCGATATAAAAGCGTCCAAAATAGTGGACGGGCAGTCCGTTCCCTGCGAGGGCAAGCTTTTTTACAGAGGAATAAACGTAGAACAGCTTATCAAGGGATTTGTAGAGGACAAGCGTTTCGGCTTTGAGGAAACCACCTATCTTCTGCTGTTCGGGGTATTGCCCAACAAGCAGCAGTTAGCGGACTTTAAAACCTTGTTGGGAGAACTTATGACCTTGCCCACCAACTTTATAAGAGATGTTATAATGAAGGGCCCTAGCGAGGATATGATGAACAGCCTTTCACGCAGCGTGCTGACTCTTCACAGCTATGACGAAAATCCCAACGATATAAGCCTTCCAAACGTATTAAGACAGTGCTTAAAGCTGATTGCGGTTTTCCCTATGCTGTCCGTTTACGGCTATCAGGCTTACAATTTTTATATAGAAAAGCAAAGTCTTTATATTCATCAGCCCGATCCAAGTCTTTCTATTGCGGAAAACATACTGCATTTGTTAAGAGCGGACGGCAGCTATACCCCTCTTGAAGCTCACGTGCTTGATTTGGCGTTGGTGCTTCACGCAGAACACGGCGGCGGAAACAACTCCACCTTTACCACCCACGTTGTCACCAGCTCGGGTACGGACACCTATTCCGCTGTTGCCGCCGCATTATGTTCTTTAAAAGGTCCTAAGCACGGCGGCGCAAATCTGAAGGTAATGAGAATGTTTGAGGATCTTAAGGAAAATGTTAAGGATTGGAACGACGACGAGGCATTAAGCCGCTATTTGGAAGCCTTGCTAAACAAGGAAGCCTTTGACAGAGCAGGACTAATTTACGGTATGGGACATGCGGTATATTCGATTTCTGATCCCAGAGCGCAGGTGTTTAAGGTTTATGCGGAAATGCTGTCAAAGGAAAAGGGTATGGAAAAGGAATTCGGACTTTATGCCAAGGTTGCCGAGTTAGCTCCCAAAATTATCTCCGCAAAAAAGAAGATCTACAAGGGCGTAAGTCCCAACGTGGACTTTTACAGCGGTTTTGCATATAAGATGATGGGACTTCCCTTAGAGCTGTACACCCCCATTTTTGCGGTTTCAAGAATAAGCGGCTGGTCCGCTCACCGTATGGAAGAGCTTATAAATGCGGGAAAAATCATTCGCCCCGCCTATAAAAGCATCGGCGTGGAGCGGGAATATATACCTCTTTCGGAGAGAGAATAACTATGAAGCAGGTAAAAATAATTATCCGAATACTCTTGCTTATTGCGGAAATCGGACTGATACTTATGTTTTTCCTTCCTATGTTTGCGGGAATAAAAAACGTTGGAGCAATTTTCGGTCTTTGTCTTTCCTTATTGTTTTTTGGAATAACGGCTTTCTGGACGGGCTTTAAAAGACTGATAAAAAAATTGCTTGCTCATAAGATAGGCAAAATAGCGGTTATAAGCGTTGGAGGAATATTTGCGCTGCTTACCGCATATGCAATAACACTGTCTGCGCTTATGCTTAACGCCGCCTTGTCCTCTCCCAAAGCCCCCCAAGCGGTAATAGTTTTGGGCTGCAAGGTTCAGCCAAGCGGCAGCCCCAGCTTAATGCTAAGCAAAAGAATACAAGCGGCATACGAGTATTTAACAAAAAATCCCGATGTAATCTGCGTCACCTCAGGCGGAAAAGGCGGCGACGAGCCATTGTCGGAAGGCGGGGTTATGAAATCGGAGCTTGTTAAAATGGGAATAGCCGAGGACAGAATATTTGCAGAGGAAAAGTCGGAAAGCACAAGACAAAACATAGAATTTTCCCTTGCCCTGCTTAAAGAGCATAACATCGAGGTAACAGAAGCGGCAATAGTCACCGACGGCTTTCATCAGTTCCGAGCAAAGCTGATTGCAAGCGAGTTTGACATAAAGCCCACCGCCGTTTCCGCCCATACTCCCTCTTGGTTGGTTTCGGCCTATTGGATTAGAGAATGGTTTGCCCTTTCTCACAGATTTGTTTTTAATTCTTAACTGTAAGTTTAATCTTACATAAATCGCTAATATCTTTACATAATAAAGAATCAGAAAGGAAAATAATATGAAATACTGTAAAAACTGCGGTGCAGAAAATAACGATGAAAACTCCTTCTGCTTTAATTGCAGAAGCAGTGAATTTTCCGACACCAAGCCGGAAAACGTAAACAGATATGCTCCTCCTCCACCGCCTCCTCCCGTTATAAATCCAAATCCCAATATGCCTAATCCCAATATGCCAAGACCGTATCCTCAGCCTGTTTACTACAGCAAGCCGCAGAAAAAGCCGCTTACCATACCCGATCTTCTGTCAATATTAGGCTTTGTTGCCGCAATAGTGGGTATGTTTTCTGCGTCGGTTATTCTTCACCCCATTGCCGCCATATCCTCGATAACGGGATTTGTAAAAGGCTCAAGATTTAAGCCTTTAGCGGTGGCGGGATTTATTATCTCGGTGGTAGGCGGTTTGGTTTATATTATTCTCTCCCTTTATCGCAGCGGACTTATCCCCGAATGGATTACATTTGGCGCATTCCATTAAAATATTCGATTTTTTGAATTGTTAAAGCGCAGCTTGTTTAAAAACTACGCTTTAATTTCCCTTTAAATCTTGTGATAGCAGATGAGATTTAAAGGGGAATTTTTTTCAGGTTCTACTCCCAAAATCGTAAAATTATCTATAACCGCTGCAAAGATGTCTCCCGCCTCTTAGGC
>CAZRRT010000003.1:0-51446 GCA_964602605.1 uncultured Ruminiclostridium sp. | reverse complement strand
AATAAAACAGAGGTGACACACGCAGATGTGAAAAATCAAATAAAACATAAATCTGTCAGCAGAGCAAAATCTTAAAGCGATAATTAGAACATACAAAACCTAATGGGCAATTATAATATAAGAACAAAACACAGTTGGATAAATAAACCGCCAAACGCAGTTAAAAAAATAAAGCACACCGCAGCAGCCAAAAAACCCATTACAATCACGTAAGTAGAACCATTTCCTCCAAAGTCCTTGCCATTTTTAAAATAATGTGCTATAATTATTATAGGAATTTATTAACATTAAATTAAACAGCGTATTAAAAGAGGGCAGAGGTTATATAAATGAAAAATACAAAGCTGTATCCTTTGGTATGCTTAGTGGTGGGATTGGCGATTATTGAAGCGGGAATACTGATACTTTCCGAGGGGGAAAGCATGGTAAGCCTGCTCTGCTACATCGGCGGCACAGTAGTGGTACTCCATGCGGCTTTTTTAGGATTTTCCGTATTTGCAAAAAGAAAAAGCCTGTCTGTGGATTCAAAGCACAGCCTGTTGGTAAGCACTTTTGCCAATTTAATTGCGGGTGTGGCGGTTATGCTTTTGCCCGCCTTTAAATTAGCGCCGCTGTACTTGGTGTTCACCGTATATATATTGATAAATGCGGCAATAAAAATAGTAGATTATTTTATCGACCGACAAAACAATGTTTCCGGGCGGCTTAAACAGTTGGCTCTTTTTTTCTTTTTTATGATTTTCGGGGTGCTTATGGTGTTTGTTCCCGAAATGGATAAAAAGGGATTCCGGATTGTGTCGGGTATTTACTGCATTATTTACGGCAGCTTTTTATTATGGGATTTTGTGTTTCAGTGTCTGCCCGACAGAATTCAGCAAAAATTCAGAACAAAGCTCAGTCTGCCTATGCCCTTGCTTATTACCACTCTTATGCCTTTTTTGAACCAGCGTTCAAGGCATAAGCAAAACGCTCTCAATCCCGAAAGAGAAAAATCGGAATTAAAGCCGTTTTATCCGGCAGGAAAGGAAACAGAGGCAGCTCCCGATTTGGAGGTGCTTGTTCACGCAGGGGAAAAGGGCTTTGGAATTATGGGACACTGCGATATAGCCTTTGAGGGGCAAGTGTATTCCTACGGCTCTTACGATTTGGGCTCCACCTCCTTATTTGGCGCAATAGGTGACGGTATTTTCATAATCTGCCCCAAAAAAGATTATATCAGATTTTATGTAACAGCCACTCCAAGGGAAATTTACGGCTACGGCTTGCATCTTACCGAAAAGCAAAAGCAGGCGGTACGGGAGGAAATTGAAGAAATTAAATCCCATACTTATAAATGGAAAACTCCTCTTGAAGAATTGTATGAAAAGGACAATACTATAAAAGGGGAGGCGGTTTCCGATTGGGGAAGCAAGAAATGGAACTGCACCAACGCAGATTTTTATAAATTTAAAGACGGCAAAATGAAAACATATTTTGTAGTCACCTCCAACTGCGTGGCTTTGGCGGATATGATAGTAAAAAAAGCCTGCAAGGACATAAGCATTGCCGATCCCTCGGGAATACGAACCCCCGGCGAATATTACGATTATATGGAGCATTTGCTTTCTATGAAGGGATCTCCCGTGTTTTGCAGAACCATTTACAACAAAAAAACCACCGAAGGCTGGACTTACGCTCCCCGTATTCCCTACAGCTCCCCCGAGCTTGAAGCTATGACCGAAACAGAGGCGAATCGAATGGCGACAAAGAAAAAAGGAAGCAAGCAAAAATCAAAGGATTTTAATTGATGAAAGCAGATTAAGCTGTTTTTTATAATGAAAATATAAGAACTTGTATTGTATACATAAATTTGCATATTTTAACGCAATTTATGTTTAAAGATTTGCTGAAATCAGACCGCAGAAATTATTGTTTTAGGTCGGGATTAGTATAAATGATATGAAAGGAAAGTGAGCAATGGAAAAAAAGATAGATTATATGGATAAATTTGAGGGGGCGATTTTCGGCTCTGCGTTGGGGGACGCATTCGGTTATCCTCTTATGTCAATGAGCTTTGAGGAAATTTGCAAAACCTTTGAAAAAAGCGGCGCAAGGGAGTTGGCAATCAGCAGAAAAACCAATACCGCCCTTTTCACCGAAGCAACTCAAATGTCCCTTTTCACCGCAGACGGAATACTATGGGCAAGTGACGAACACGTGGCTTACGAAAACGGAGCGGTTGCAAGCTATGTGTTTTATTCCTATCAGCAATGGCTTTATATGCAGACTAAAACCATTGCCGACAGAGAATACGAATGGCTTTTCGACAAGGAAAAAAATCCCAATATGTCCTCTCTTATGAAATCAAAGGGATTGGGAAAACCGAGGCGGCTTAACGATACCAATATTGACGCTCTTCTTGACGCAAAGGGAGGAAGCTTTGGAACTCTCAGCAAGGGAGTAAACCAAAACGCCGACAACGGAGCGGTTAAACGTGTTGCACCCGCAGGGCTTTTTTACGGACAAAATCCCGATATGGCGTTCAGAATGGCGTGCGATATAGGAGCTATAACCCATTCTCACCCCGACGGCTATCTTCCCTGCGGAGTATATGCGGCTTTGGTTTCTTATCTTATTTCCGATAAGCCCTTAGACGACGCAGTTAATGAAACAATGGCTTTGCTTGCCGCCTATCCCGAAAATCAAAACACCTACAACGCTTTGCAAAAGGCGGTGGATTTAGCCAATGATGAAGACATTGATCCGCAAGAGGGGCTTGAAGACTTAGGCGACGGAAAGTCCGCAATTTCCGCTGTTGCTATTGCCATATACAGCGCAATTCTTCATCAGACCAACTATAAATTCGCAGTAGCTCTTTCCGCAAACCACGACGGCGACAGCGCAGCCTGCGGAGCGATAACAGGCGGAATACTTGGAGCGTGGTACGGAGCAAAAAAGCTGCCGAAGGATTGGATGAAAAAGATACAGTATTTTAATCTTTTGGAAACTGTTGCGGACGTGCTTTATGAGAATTCGGAGTATGCGGTTAAGGATAATGATTAAAATTATAATAAAAAAAGGTGAATAATATGAACGAAAACAAAACCAAACCCAAGCTCGACACACCAAAAACAATTTTATTTCTTCTGTACTTTGTAATTCTTTCCATAGAGAGAATTATCAGTCTTGTTACAACCTTTGCGGAAGGATTTTTCAGCACGCCCTATGATATTTATATGCAGGTGCTGACTATTGCCGCTTTAATTGAAGGCTGGGTATTTTTAATTCTTAAAGGCAAAAGTCTTTTTCAGCTTAAAGAGCCAAAAACAAAAGCCGATTTTCTTTTGCCCTCCGTTGCGGCGGGAATTTTGCTGCTTGGAGGAATGGTGCATACAAGAGGAACAATTCCCCCTGTTCAGTTTGCGGCATACGGCTGTCTTTTAGGCTCAATGGCGATTTTTAATTATGAATGCGCCCAAAAAAGAGGGGAAAAAGCTTTGCGGTGGGTTAATTATGCTTTTATCACCGCCTTTTCTATGGCTATTCCCGTGGTGTATAACCAATTTTGCGGCTGCGGAATGTGTACTGCCTTTGGGGTTACACAAATTATAGTTTCGGCGGGACTTGTAGGCTGCTTTACCTATTTGCTTTACCAATTCTACAATAACGACAGCTTAAACAAATTCGACAATGCTTTAACCTGCATAATGGCGGCAGCGGCAGTCGGGGACAGCTTGACCTTGTTTTTCAGGTGGCATAGCGAGATAAACTTTTTTGTGCTTGTGTCTATCTCCCTTGCCATAATTCTTTGGTTTGTATTATTTGCCCTTAATTCAGGCAAAAAGAATCATAATGAGAATATAAACAAAAATACCGACTAAAATAAATATTAAGGAATATCATATAACAGCTGAATCCGAAAAGCAAACAGTTATTAACGCAAGCAAGAATTTTAGAAAAACAGACTTAAACCTATTCTTTATTTTAAAAAGGAGAATACTATGCCTTATTTCACTTCCTCCGAGGGAAACAAACAGATTTTTTATGATACGGTTGAACCTGAATGTAAGCCTAAAGCCGTTGTACAGGTAATTCACGGAATGTGCGAGTATTTCGGAAGATATGTGGATTTTAGCCGCTTTATGACGGAAAACGGCTATGCAGTAGTTGGCGACGATCATTTGGGACACGGACGTACCGCCGAAAAGGACGAGGACAAAGGTTTTTTTGCGGATAATAACGGCTGGCGTTTTCTTGTCCGTGATGAAAAGAAAATGACCGATATTATAAGAGAAAAATATCCCAATACGCCTGTAATTCTTTTGGGACACAGTATGGGCAGCTTTATTGCAAGAATGTATCTCTCTTGGTACAGCGAGGGAATTACCTCCGCCATATTTATGGGAACAAGCGCAGGAGTACCCGCAGGTGCGGCGGGAACTGCGGTTAAATTGTTGGAAAACGCAGCGGGAACAAAAACTCCTTTGGCGACAAGTCAGGAGATGTTTTACCGCTTTCTCACAAGACGAGTTCCCGATAAAACGGGGGAATTGGATTGGATAACAAGGGATAAGGAAAAAACCGCCTTTTTTAAAACCGATCCCTTGGGGAATTTTGCCTTTACCGCAGGCGCATACAGAGATCTCGTAAAGCTGCTTAACGAGATTTCCGAAAAGGATTGGGCTTATTCTCTGCCTAAGGATTTGCCCGTAATGCTGATGAGCGGCGAGGAAGACCCAATCGGCGACTACGGAAAAGGAGTTAAAAAGGTGTACCGCCGATTGATCAAGGCTGGAATGACCGACGTTTCCATAAGACTTTATGTGGACGCAAGACACGAGCTGATAAACGAAATAAACCGCAGCGAGGTGTATGCGGATATACTGAGCTTTGCGGATAAGACTGTAAAATCATAGCCGATTTAAAGCGCAGCTTAAACAAGCTGTGGAAACTGCGAAGCAATTTCGATGTTCAATGGGGGGATTTTACACCCGCTGAACATAAGATGAGAGTCTTTGTTTGCATAGTCTCGTAAACCTGTGCCGCCTTAGAGGCGGGGGGCATCGGATTTTGATTATATTGAAGGCTTCATAACGGATTTTGCGATTTGTTTCACAATTTGTTATGCCGCTTGTTTTCCGTTTGATTTTCATCCTGCTTTACGGGAAGGCAACAAGCTGTACGGCTTGTTTTCGGTTAAAAGAAAGAAAAATAACAGTGGAGGATGCGTTAATGCAAAACAGCACGGTAGAAATTTTTCCGTACCGCAATATACCGTTTGACATTGGAAAAAGCATCGATAATGCTCTTTTGACGCAAATTCGGGACTATCTTCTGCAAACAAAAAAAGCAAAAGAAATTGCGGTGGGAAATCTTCTTACAGCTATTTCCCATGATATATCGGCAGCATTTGAAATTGATTCCGATTTATCCTTATATATATTCAGCTTTGGTATAGGAGTGTTTGTCTTCAAGGATTCCGCAATAACAGAGGAAGAAAGCAATTACGCCGTCAATTATATTCACAAGAGAAAGGAAGCTCACAATAACCTGCTTAACATTAAATACAAGGCTTCTTTGGCAATGCTTGAAATTGCAGAAGGAATAAGAAAAATTGCAAGGCTCGGCACAAAAAAGCTGAGAGCCTCCGCTTCAAGGGAATGGGGACACAGCGGCTTTTCTTATATTATGACTTTAAGCGCCGTGGTTGGAGAAGACTGTTCTATGTCATACAAGGATATGAACGAAAAAGAAAAAATCAATCTTCATATTATGTTAGATCCAAGCATTATTCATTCGGAGGATTCAGGCTGCTATACTCTTTTTAATATTGAAAAGGGCGGTCCGGAATTAGATGCAATATCGCTGAGCGAATTAAAAGAACCTAAGGATTGGATAAAAAGTCCGTTATTCTCCGTTTACATAAGCTGGTCGGCGGTGCTGCTGTATTCAAATGAAATTCAAAACGAGCTTGTTTCGGTTATGGAAAGCCTTGAAGTGGATTTGCAGTCTATGTGGATGTACACGTATTGTATGTACGAAAACCTGAAAAATATCAGCAGTTCATCATCAAGACCGACTGTTTCACAGCTTAGAAACCTACTGTACAGCTTTAAAAAGAAATTCAATGAATTTAAAAGCATCGACGACGCCAGCATTTCCTCAAACTTATTCAACATACGCAGTGAATTGATACGCACAAGCGGAATAGAAAGCTATGCGGAGCAATATATAGAGTATATGGAGTTTTGCATAGCGGAAACAGAAAGCATAAATGCGGAAAAGCAGAGAAAATACGCTTGCCTTAATGAAATATTATTGTTTATTATTGCCTTTGTTCAAATTGCGCCTATGCTTTACGACCTTATGACAGGCAACTTTTCATCTGTTCAAATTGTGCCGATAATAGTAATGGCTGCTATTGTTGTAATCGCTTCAATAATAATCATACGAAAGGACTGACAGCAATGAAAAATATTTTAATATTAGTGGATATGCAAAAGGGATTTGTCAGATACGAGCAAACTCAAAGATTAGCGGAGAAAATAGAAACGCTGCTCGAAAGCAAAGCGTTTGACTGCGTCATCGCCACAAAATTTATGAATTACGATAACAGCATTTACGAAAAGCTGTTTAATTGGCACAGGCTAAAAACAAAGGAGGATCAAGTCTTGTGCGGCGACTTTTCGGCATATGCGGATCAGGTTATTGAAAAATCGGTGTACACTTGCGTCAATACTCATTTTTTGCAGCGAGTTTGTCAGCTTAACGACGGCAGCTATCCCGAAAAGCTTTTTATTGCGGGAGCAGATACTGATTGCTGTGTGCTGAAAATTGCGGTGGACTTGTTTGAAAATAACATTCGTCCCGTTGTTTTGACAAATTATTGCGACTCCAACGGCGGTCCTGAATCCCACACCGCCGCATTGAAATGCTTAACCAGGCTTATAGGAAAAAATCAGATGTACAATGGTGAAATACTTAGCAAAGAGGATTTGTTAAATATCTGATTTTATCGTTGGAAAAATATTCACAAAAAGTAATTAAAAAATAAGGATTAGTGTAACGTCACAAACATCATAAAACGGGAGCAATAAAATGAAAACACCATTCTTGGAGGCAGCTAAAATCACCAAAGCGGTAGGACTTAAAGGTGAAATGCGGGCGCAGCTGCTTTGCGACAGCGAAGAAATTCTCACGGATTTTGATTTGTTTTTGGGAAAGGAGCATACGCCAATAAAGGCAATATCCGCAGTACCTGTTAAAAGCGCAAACGGGGATATGTGCAGGCTAAGGTTAGAGGGAGTGGAAACGGTAGAGCAGGCGCAGAAATTAACGGGGAAAATTCTGTACATCAATCGCGAGGACGCACAGCTTCCCGAGGACACATATTTTATTGCGGATATAATCGGACTTCCCGTATACGACTGCGAAACGGGAGAGCTGTACGGCAAGGTAAGCGAAATTCTTCAAAACGCTCCCACCGACGTGTATGTAATAAAATCTCCCGAGGGAAAAGAACTGTTGTTCCCCGCTATTGCCGATGTACTTAAAAAAGTGGACATTAAAGAAGAGAGAATAGAGATAAAGGTTATTGACGGCTTGTTCGACTGATTGAATTTTTCCAAAACGCCGTATAGAAAAAGGAGAAAAAATTGAGAATAGATATTGCCACTCTATTTCCCGCTATGTGCGAGGCGGTTTTGTCCGAAAGCGTTGTAGGCAGAGGAAGAAAAGCGGGATATATTACCATAGAATGTACCGATATACGGGATTACACCTTAAATAAGCACCGCAGAGTTGACGACAAAGCTTACGGCGGCGGCACGGGAATGGTAATTCAAGCGCAACCTGTTTACGACTGCATTTGCGACATAAAAAACAAGTCGGGGTTTGAACATTCCCGACTTATATATTTATCTCCCCAGGGGAAAACTCTAACTCAGCAGCTTGTAAAGGAATTGGCGAATGAGCAGCATTTGATTTTGCTTTGCGGACATTACGAGGGCATAGATCAGCGTGTTTTGGACGAGCTTCAAGCGGAGGAAATTTCAGTTGGCGACTATGTAGTGACAGGAGGGGAGCTTCCTGCCCTTATCATCGCCGACGCAGTTGCAAGACTTCAGCCCGGAGTGCTGCCAAATGAGGACGCTTACTCGATTGAAAGCCACTATGACGGACTTTTGGAATATCCCCAATACACAAGGCCCGAAATTTGGAAAGGCAGAAAAGTGCCTGAAATACTGCTTTCGGGACATCATCAGAATGTGGATAAATGGCAGAAGGAAATGGCGATAGAGGTGACGGAAAAGAAACGTCCCGACTTGCTTTCAAAAAAAGAAGAGGAGAATACATAAACTCAGCTTGACGAAAAACCTCCCTTTGCTTGGTTTTCCGTCAAGCTGATGCCGTTTTTGGCGGCAAGCCTAAAAAACAAAAATCGGGCAGAGCCTTGCCCCGCCTCGATTTTAAGGCTATGATCTCAATTTAGGGGAAAACCCTGATGGTTTTCCCCTAAGACCCCTTTCGTTCCGAAACAAGAAAGTTTTGACTTTTTTCCTTCTGAAAAAATAAAGTTTAGGCTTGGTCAGGCTTTTTCATCAGTCTGTACATAAATCTTCTCATGGACTGCCGAAAAGATTTACAAAGCAGAGTTTTGTCAAGCAGAATCACATAAAATCCTCTAATCTTTTTATATCTTCCTTTAAGGTGATTTTTTGTCCTCTTATCTCTCCCTCCACTATTTTAACTTTTTTTCCCGCTCTGAAAAACATTCCGCATACATCGGTGGCGGAGTGCTTTTCTTTTTCCGACAGCGATTGCCATACCTCCTTAAACAAGCCTAATTTAAAGCATTGGGGAGTTTGGGCAAGAAACATTTCCTTTCTGTTGGGTGCAGCAGCCACAAATCCGTCCCTGCACTGCAAAACCGTATCTGTCGCAGCTATCGCCGTACCGCTCACACCGTATTCCTCCGCAGCAAGGGCACATTTTAAAAAAGTATCGGATGTTACAAGGGGACGTGCGGCGTCGTGGGTTATCAGTATATCATTTTCGCCGCCTGTCTGCAAAGCTTTTTCCGCCAACAATGCAACGGTTTCGCTTCTGTCAGCGCCGCCCTCTATAACTTCAACTTGGGATTTATAATTTTTGAAAAGCTCCTTGCAGTATTGGATATAATCCTTTGAAACTGCCGCAAATACCTTTTCTATTTTTCCGCTTTTCAGCATTTCCTCTACCGAATATAATATAACGGGCTTGCCTTTAAGCGTTAAATACTGCTTTGGAATATCTCCGCCAAATCTTGTGCCAAAGCCTCCCGCACAAATTCCTCCAAAATACATAAAATACCTCGCTTAATTTATGTGATGCAATATTTCATTTCTATTTCAAAATGAAGTAAATCCTTGATTATTAAATTTCATTAGGTGAAGTGGGTTATTGTATGATACCGTATCTTATTTTTGCCGTTATTATTCGGTATACGCTTTCGTCAAGCCTGCTTTCGGTGATTTTTCCGCTTTTTGCCGCTTTATACAGCGAATTGCAGCAAGCCGCTCCGTCGGTGGCGCATAGTAAATCATTTCCCGCCAAAAATGCGTCGGTATAGGGATCACTGCTGTACTGAGTTATTGCTCCCATACCCAAATCATCGGTTACAATTATTCCTTCAAAGCCCAAATTCCGCAAAGCAGAGTGAATTTCAGGAGCAAGGCTTGCGGGAACATTTTTGTTGTAGGCGGTGACTATGTTGTGATTTACCATTACCATAGGCGCACCTGCCTGTATTCCGCTTTTGAAGGGCAGAAAGTCCTTTGCTTCAAAATCGGATTTGCTGCGGTTGTCGACTGCTATTCCCGTATGAGTATCCACGTTGGAGCCGTAACCGGGAAAGTGCTTTAAACAGCACATTATATTATTATCGTTTAGTATTTTCACTAATTTGGATATAACCTGTCCCGTTTGTTTGTAATCAAGTCCGCAGGTCCTTCCGTAAATATAATCGTTTTGGCTTTGGGCAACGTCTGCAACGGGAGCAAGGTTTAAATTAACTCCGGCTTTTTTTAACACCTGTGCCATTTTATTCCCAAAGCTGTCAATATCCTTTGCACCGTCCATTAAAGCGGGCAAAGGGGAAGAGGAAAACTGCGGATATTTGCTTATTCTCACCACATATCCCCCTTCCTCGTCTGCGGCGATAAAAGGCGGAACAGAGGTATTACGGGAAATTTCCGCTAACTTTTCCTTTAAGCTGCTTTCGGTTTCGTTTTCAAAATCCTTGGCATAAAGAGTAAAGCCGCCGAAATGATAGGTTTTTTCCAGCTGATCGGCATTGTCATAATATCGGCAAAGTATCACCTGACCTATTTTCTCCTCAATGCTCATCTTTGACAGTATTTTCCCTGCCTTGTCTAAGGGATATTGGGACGGCTTTGAAGCGGTGATTGGCGGAACGGGCGCAGCTGTGGGTACAGGTGTGCTGTCAGTGGTTGGGGCTGCTGTAGATATATGCGGGGCATTGGTGGCTGCGGGTATTGTCACATTGTCGGTGATAGAAGCTTGGGCGGTTATATCGGTGATTTCCGCTGTTGTTGTTTCTTCGCAAGATGTCGTATTATCGAAAGAGGCTTCAAAATCCGATATTGAGCTTGAAGCAGCGGTATTGGAAACGCCGTCGGTTATAACAGGCTCTTTTGAATAATTGCAGCCTGATATTATCAGTGAAACAGCCACTAAACAAGATAGTTTTATTTTTTTCATAATTTTATTATTTCATATTACAAATCAATTATTATAGCGCTGCTTAAACAAGCCGATAAATTTACTTTGTAATTTCAAGATTAAGCGGCTTAACAACCTTTACATAAGATTATAAGCTTTTCCCGCAAGCTCTTGCCGCCTAAAAAAGAAAATTTCAGCTGCGTTTATAATTAAACCGCACATTAAAATCAGTGCGGTTTAATTATCATTTTTCGTCATTGACAGAAGTTCTGAATGGAGCTAAAGGGAGTCCGTTAACGTCAAAAACCGTAACGTTTCCGTAATTAGTCCAACAGTATCTCACATAAAGAGGCTCTGCAACCTCCTTTGAAGATACGGTAATTATATTTCCCTTTATCTCAACCTCGGCGGGCTTAAATTCCTTATCACTCGCCGCAATTTCAAAGCCCTCCGCCTTTTCTCCCATAATCTTAAATTCATTGCAACAGTCAAAATGCAGCTCTATTTTATTGTCCTTAATAATATGCTCCCTGTACATAGGACTGAAAGCCTTTTGTTTAAGATCCTCAAAGCCGTAAACACCGTACAGTGCTTGAAGCGCCAATCTGTGACCTACCGGCAGCTTGCTTTTGGGGTGAATCTCATTAAACTCGCCCTTGTCAAGTATTACCGCCAAGCCTGTATTTTTAACGGTTTTAAAGGCTTTCATCTGTGCCTCTCGTATAAGACACCAATGCTTATAATCTGGGTCTGCTTTATATCTGTGCATAGGAAGCTGTGCAAACAGGAAAGGAAGCCGGTCGTCCTCCCAATCGTTTCTCCACAGCTCAATCAGCTTTGTGAACAGCTTGAAGTAGGTTTTTGGACGGTGATCGTCGCTTTCTCCCTGATAGTAGATAAAGCCTTTTATTGTGTAGGGACACACTCTTTGCAGCATTGATTTGTAAAGAGCGGTGGCGGACATAGGGTTGTAGGGATTGCAAGGTCCGGGGTAGAGATTTTTTCCGCAAAATTCCTGACACTCGTCCCAAGACCCGTCAGGGTGTTCTGCGTAAAATACCAAGCTTTTTTGATTCCACCGGTCGCTGTAGCTGCAATAATCCAACCATTCCTTTTCCATTTCCTCTTCGGTTTTGCCCTCAGACTGCTTTTGTACGTCCAAAAGGTATTGGTTTGTGTCATTGTCGCATTCAAGACTTTCCCTGCTCATCCAATAGGAAGCGGAGGTGCCGCCCCAGTTGCAGCCGATAATTCCCACAACAACGCCTAATTTTTCAGCTAACTCTCTGCCGAAAAAATAACCCACAGCAGACCAGCATTTTGCGCTTTCGCTGTCAAATTCCGACCAGCAGGTGTTATTTTCACATTCAAAAAAGTCTTTTTCTTTTATGTTCTTTTTGGGAGTGTAGTAAAATCTCACATTTGGATTTTTGTCGTTTACAAGAGCCTCTTTCTCGGCGCAGTTTTGCAGCTCTAACTCCATATTGGACTGACCGCCTGCCAACCACACCTCGCCGTAAGCCACATTGGAAAAGCTTATGGTATCTTCTCCGCAGGTTAGAGTTAAGGTGTAGTCTTTTCCCGCCGTGTGAGGGGGCAGCTGCAAACGCCATTTTCCGTCAATTACTTCCGCCTTTCCCTTTATTCCGTCGATCTCTCCAACAACTCTTTTTCCGTTTTCGCCCGTGCCGAATATAATTATGGGCTTTTCCCTTTGCAGTACCATATTGTTGCTGAAAACAGCAGCAGCCTTAAAAACTGACATATTTGTTTCCTCTTTCTATTATGCTGTATATTTTTTTAATAATCGGCAATTCTTATCAGTATTTTCTCACCGATTCGGCTATGACCGCAATCAAAAGCCATAAGATATTCCAGCCTGTAAGAATACTGGGACAAAGCAGCTGCGTGCTGCCCGACCAAGCAACAGCAATAGCGCAGACTATTCCGATAACTGCGCCTATTATCATAACCCAAGAGCCGATGCTAATATCCTTCATAAGCTTTTTGGCATACAGCAAGGCTTTTGAAAATCCCGAGAATGTTCCTCCGCAGCTTAGTGCGCCGTTTCCTCTTGAAACATAGTGAGTGAAGGCTTGGAACTGCTCGTGCATACTATAAGGCAATATTCTGATTTTCTCGGGAGGAATGTCAAACACCTCCGCCAATTTGGAAACGGTGACAATGGAATCGGTGGTTTTTACCACTATTGAAACTCCGTTTTGAGTAAGCTCCTGCAAGCTGTTTTTTACCTGAGGATTTGGCAGCAGCTCCACAAAAAACAGTATAACCACCTCGCCGCCCACTGAAAGATACAGAGTTTCGGTATTATCCGAGGTGTATTTGGTAAGCTTTTTCATATCGGGAACTTTAATGTCGTGCCGTTTCATTTGATCTCGGCTGCCCATAATAAGACGCTTTGTTCCCCACCAGCCTAACACGCCCAAATTGTCCTCATAAACGCAGTTTTCCACCTTTACAAGTATATCTTCTTTATCGTTTATCACGTCCTTAAACATATTGGACATTATAGAACCGCTTTTTATGGCGAGGCTTGCGGCTAAAATTATAGCTTGATCCAAGGATATGTTGTTTATGGAATTAGGCTGCTTGCAGTGCTTTATGTGAGTATATATTACCGTGCCGGGCGGGAACAGCAGTGAAGAATCGATCATAACCGAATTGACCTGTGAAAATTCCTCCGCTGCCGTATATCCTAAAATAACGCTGTCGGTTTTTGCCAAGGCTTTGCAGGCTCTTGTAAGCGGAACATTGCAGATAAACATTACTGAAAAAGGACAGCCAACCGTTAATATTGCGGCAAATACCGTCAATGTTCTGTATATGTTGTAATCCATTCCCTCTATGCCGTAGGGCAGAAGATAAGCTATTACCGCTCCAAGCAAAGCCGCACCCAAAGCGGAAAAGACCAAAGGTCTGCTTAATTTGTCAGCCTTGTCCTCACAATAGCTGTTTTTAAGGAAATCGGTTAAAAGCTCGGTTTTTCTCATTGCCGCAAGGTAAGGAAATTCGTTGGTAACTCCCTTTGTCAGTGCAGAAGCAGATTGTTCGTTTACAATAATTGCGGAATATTTAGTGCTGTCCCCCGAAATAAATCTGAAATTCCTCTTTGCCCTTGTTATCATAATCAGCTTTCCAAGGGTGTTGAACAGCAGTCCTGTTATTGCCGTGGGTATAAGAACATAGGAGTAGTTGTATATAACATCGTCGGAGTTAATAAGATTTGCGGCGGCGGTTAAAAGCGACACCACTGCGGTAACCGCACATAGGCTGTCGCAGTCCGCCTTAAGCTTAAATATTTTTATTAGTCCGCCCGATAAAACCGAGCCGCAGACTGCCCCTGCAATTACTCCCATTATCATATTGTAAAACAGGAAGCCTTCCACATCAACACGTCTGTCAAGGAAGGTTACGTCCATACCGAAAAGCTTAAACACCATACCGTTGTTAAGATCGGTCATCAGCGCAACAAACCCCATAAACAAGGTTATTGCAAGCAGTATAAAAAATCTCAGCTTAATTACCTTATGAGATTCACAAAGATCGGACCAGATCTGCCCCGTGGCGTCATAGCTTTCAAAGTCCTCCCGGTCTTGTTCTTCTTCCTCCTCTTCACCCTCCATCATAAAGGTGCGCAGCTTTCTCTTTGCATTTTCCTTTGCAATATCTGTGTCGGGGATTGCGCCCGTTGCTTCAATAATTTTATCTCCGTCCAAGTTTAAGCCCGCCGTGGGAGCTTTAAGAGAGTCGGTACTGTCCGCCAAGCCCGATAGATTTTTGGAAAGACCTAAAGTGCGCTTTTTGTCCTGTTCTTTTTTATGCTGTTTTGAAAGGCTGATGTTAAGCTTTTCAAGAAGTGCGTCGTTGCTGCGCTTATCCTTTTCGGATCTTTCGGAAACAGGCTGAGTGGGCTTTTCCTCCGCTTTTTCCTTATTGGGAATATATTCCTTAACGGGAGCGGTTGATTCAACCGTGGGACTTTCAGCAACAGGCGTTTCCAAAGTGGGAGCTTCAGAATTGGAAGCTTGGGAAGCCTCCTCTTTGTTCTCCGCTCTCAGTGCGTTTTTCAAGCTGCCTAAGTCGGTGGAGGTCTGATACAGTTTTAATTTTTCCTCGTCCTCGGAGGCTTTTGGAGAAGCGCCCGATTCCGCCAATTTCTTTAAATCGTCGTTGGCGATTATCATAGTGTCGCCGCTTAGAACATCTCCCATATCCGCCGCTTTGCTTTTTATCTCAAAGGGGTTTAAGGAGTCGATAAGCTCGTCGGGATTTTCCAGCTCTTCTTCCGTTTGAAGCTGACGGTTAATAAGCTCCCGCTGCTGAGTATCATACTCCTTCGGCTTTGTTCTTCTGATTCTGTCGAATAGCTGAGTTTTTTCCTTTTGCTCTTCGGGAAAAGCTAATTGATCCACATCTTTATTTTCCCTTTGCTTCAATTCCTCCTGCTCGGCGGGATCGGTAAGTTTTTTTGCTATTGCGGACAAAAGGTCGGGCTTTTCCTTGCGGATTGGCTTTTTTTGAGTATCCGATTCTTTTTTGGAGGTTTCTGTTTTACTTGTATCCTCCGTGCTTTTTACCGTCTTATCCGTAAGCAAATCGGATTTGGCTTTTTCGGGCTTTGATACTTTAACGCCTGTATCGGCAGCGGTACTGCTTTCCGATTTTTTCTTTGTTTTTACAGGCTGCTCCGATTTAATTTCATCAGCTTTTTTTATACTTTCGGATTGAGCGGATTGAGCGGATTGAGCGGATTGAGCTTTACCGCTGTTTTTCCGCTTGTTTTCCGCAGCTTGAATATCATCTGACAAGGAAGCTTTTCCGCTGCTTTTAGCAGGTTTATCTGTTTTATCTTTTTTCCGCTGAGTGTCGTTAAGTATAGCTGTAACGCTGTATTGAGATTTATCGTCCTTTTGACCGCTTTTTCTTGCCTCGCGGATTTCCTCACTTCGCAATATGCTTGTTACGGAATCGTCGTCAAGATGCTCATAATCGTCGTCGTTAACTTTTTTTACAGACTTTTTGGCGTCTATTTCAGCAAGAATATCGTCCAAAGAAAAATTATCTGCCATTTAATTGTCCTTCCTTATAATATATAATTTTTCCTCTTCTGTTTTTCTGTATAATAAAATTATTTTTTTCAAATCCTAAGCCTTTTAATTACTTCTATTCTCCTAAATAATAGATTTTCTATCTTTTTTAATTCATAAACATTAAATTCGGCTAATTAAAAATTTTTCTCTCTGTTATTATTCATATGTATTAAAACCAAATAATTATAATAATATATAAGCATAAATTCCACGATAAACAAAGCCTGACGGAATCAGTTATTTCTTCTGTATTTTACCGCTTCGTAAATCAATATTCCCGCACTGACGGAAGCGTTAAGGGAATTGACGTGACCGTACATATCAATAGATAAAACTTCATCGCACTTTTCTCTCACAAGCCTGCTAAGTCCGTAGCCCTCCGAGCCTATTACAAGGCAGCAGCCTCCCTCTAACCTTGCTTTATAAAAGGGCGTGCCGTCAGCCTCCGCTCCGTATACCCAAATGTTATGCTTTTTAAGCTGCTCTAAGGTTTCCGCCAAGCTGTTCACTCTTGCAACCTTTATCCAGCTTGCCGCTCCTGCCGAGGTTTTGTATGCGGTGGAGGTGAGAGATGCGCTGCGGCGTTTGGTTATAATAACTCCGTCAGCTCCCGCCGCTTCCGCAGTTCTGATTATTGCGCCCAAATTATGAGGATCTTGTATTCCGTCTGCGGCTATTATAAAGGGCGGGAGATTTTTTTCCTCCGATACTTTTAATATATCCTCAACCTCCGCATAGCTCACCTTTGCCATAACAGCGGCAACTCCGCCGTGCTTTACGCCTTGTCCCAAAAGAGAGGTGAATTTTTCTTCCCTTACTTCTTTTATTACCACTCCCGATTCCTTGCAAAGAGCGATTATTTTTCCCATACCGCCGCTGCTGTTAAGCATATAAACGGTATCAATATCGCTGTGGGACAGCAAAGCCTCGCTTACCGCATTTTTGCCGTAAATAATTTGATTGTCCGAACAATCGGAGCTTTCTCTGCTATCATTGTTTAATTGCTTGTTATTATCATCGGACTTTTTATCATTTACTTTTAATCGGCTGTTATTTTTGGAATAATTATTCCGATTGTTTTTATTTTTATTGTTCATAATATTAAAATTAAGTATTTATAAATTTAATAATTTCCGCCGCTTCTTCCCGAATTTCCGCTGTTTCCGTTATTTCCGCTGCTTCCGCTGTTTCCGCCATATCTGCTGCCAAATCCCGAAGGTCTTGGTGAAGGCGCAGGTCTTTGAAAAGAAGCTCTTGAATTTTGAGAATAGGATTTTTGCTGGAAGGAGGGTCTTTGGGGAGATTTCTTTTCAAATCCGCCTTTTGCCGCTGTTTTCATAATATCGTTCAGCAATGAGTCGCTGATAGTTGAGCCCACTACACGGGTATTTACAAGATGTACATATTCGGACAAAACCTTTGTCCATTTAAAATCCGCCAAAACCACCAACGGAACATCTGCGGTTTTTGGGTTGCTTCTAAGCATACGGTAAAATTCTATAAAACATTTTGTGCTGTTGCTGCAATAAAAAACGGGAATCATCATTTTTTTTGCGTTTACAAGCTGTTCCATGGCGGCGCTGCTGTTTATGGCGGCGCTGGCGTTATACTCCTTTGTGTTAAAATGCCGCCACACCATATTTATGTTTTTTGAATTGTCGGTTATAAGAAGAATATCCGTCATATTAAATCTCCTTATTGAAATTATTTGTAGAATTTAATTTTGTTTTTTCCTTCACTGCCTGAGTAAGCCATAGCCTTATCCGCATAAATCAGCATATCCTCGGGGCTGTAGTTGTACTGCATACTTGTGCATGCGCCTGCGGGAATATAGATGACAGGCTTATCCGCCGCCTCCACCATTTTCTCGATTATTTCGTTAAGCATTTTTTCGGCTTCTTTTTCATTCATATTTGTAGGAATAAAGCCCACTATGATATTTCCGCTTATACCCAAAAGAGTGTTTTCGTCAACGCTGATTTTCAAAGCGTACACCGCCATTTGAATTTGAAGGGGCAATGACGGGTTTGCGGCAAAGCTGTATGCGTTAAGAGAAATACAGAAAAATATACCGTCGACCTTTTTCCTCATCAGCTTATTAAGCTTAAAATCGAAGCAAGGCTTTTTGTATAACCCGGTAAGCTCGTCGATCATACCCTCTGCAATAAATGAGGCGTCCTCAATTCTCTTGCTGAATTCGTCCATTTCAAAGGGCAGCTTAAAAGCGTCCAAAGCCTTAAAACGCTTAAAATCACTAACTGTGGGCTTTCCGTCCTCCAAGCCCTTCCCCATAAGTACAAAGCGAGGACATTCCCTGCGCTTTAACAAGGATTCCGCCGTTTGAATGCAAGGCTTGCTGTCGGTACAAAGCAGAATCATATCAGGCTTTTCTTTAAAAAGTATGTTTCCCGCTTTAATTTTTCCGCTTTCTCTAAAAAGCTGATATTCGTTTTCTGCGTTTATTATCTGATTTATCAGCGGCAGCGAGCCTTCCTGCTCGTCAATAATCAGAATTTTCGGCTTATGAAGCATTTTTAATTTCCTTTCAAATCATTCGAGTATATTTATATTGCGGTATTGAAAAACGTAATTTGCCATTGAAATTTTTTTGAAGCCTTCGGGTAATAAATATTAAAACGCCTTAAATATAGGTATACAGATTACCCAATTATAAACAATATCATTATAACACAAAATTCGCAAAACTGCAACAATTATTTTAAAGGTTATTATCTTTCACACTTGTTTTTGCTATAACCGCCGCAAAGATGCCCCCCCCGCCACTAAAGCGGCGTGCTTCATCTTAGGTTCAGCGGGGGGCAAAATTCCCGCTTAACCCGGAATTTGCTTTGCAATTTCGGCAGCTTGTTTAAGCCGTGCATTAAAGATTAAAATAATTTGAAAACAAAAAAAGCCTGCGCTTAAACAGGCTTTTTTAAAAAATCAGGTTCTGTTTTCCCTCGTTTCCTCATTTTCCCCGATAAGCTCATTTTTTCGGAAGAAAAGGGAGATACACCATACCGCCGCCAATGCGACTATAATATAAACAATTCGGCTTAAAACACTGTCGTTTCCGCCAAACGCCCACGCCACCAAATCAAATCGGAAAATTCCTACCAATCCCCAATTCAGTCCGCCTATGAGCAAAATCCAAAGAGCAATTTTATCCATCATAACCGTGATTTCCTTTCTTTATAATAAGTTAGTATTAAACAGTTGTAAATTCATATTTCTTAAATACTGCTTAATTTACAATCCTTTTATGAACAATGTTCAGTATTTTCATTTTTAAATTTATAGGTTTCAATAATATATTATACTTGATAACAAACAAATGCTTTTTAATTTGAAGTCTTAGCTTTATTATCTCCCGAATAGATGCAATTATTCTTTGTGAAAAAAATGTAAATCTGATAAAAATTTTTGTAAGAATTGACAATTTGAAAAAAAAATAAAAAAGTTTTAAAAAAAACGTTGACAAATTGCAATAACTCTTGTATAATAATTATCGTTGCAAATAAATATGTTTGTTGGAAGCTTAGCTCAGCTGGGAGAGCATCTGCCCTACAAGCAGAGGGTCACAGGTTCGAGCCCTGTAGCTTCCACCAAATTGGCCCGGTAGTTCAGCTGGTTAGAACGCTAGCCTGTCACGCTAGAGGTCGTGGGTTCGAACCCCATCCGGGTCGCCAATTTACTGTAAGCGTTATGCTTACTCTTTTATTTTCGGCTTTGCCGATAATAAGCTCCTGTAGCTCAGTTGGTAGAGCAGGGGACTGAAAATCCCCGTGTCGTTGGTTCGATTCCGATCGGGAGCACCAATGGGAAGAAACCCTTATAATTACTACATTTGTGGTGGTTATAGGGATTTTTTTATTTCGTAGGATTTTCACTTACTTTTACACTAATCCTATTGTCACAAAAAGAGGGCAGAAAGTGAGGAAAATCTTATGGAAAAAATTACAATATGTTTGGGCAGGATTTACAAATGGATTTTGAAAAATTTAATCCACTTGACAATCTGAAAAGCAGGAGCAAAGGAACAATTAGAATGTAACGCAAGTCATAAAATAGAAAATCGTCGTTTTCCTTGCAACATTAAGGTTTATGAGCATTTTTACCTTCGTACATATCACGTATGGTAAATAAGTAAACACTACTTAAATTTTATCTCTTTTGAAGTGTTGGTATATTTTTTATACCGGCACTTTTTGTTTAAATAAAAAATGAAAGAAGAAAGGACACAAAAATTATGAAGAAAGAAGAAATGAAGGAACTTGTAAATTTATTAAATCAGTATGAGGTGGACTTCATATATGAAAAGGTATTGTCAGTAACACAGTATTTGGATGATTATAATTATTTTTTAAAAATATAAGTTATCTTATTGACAAAATATGAAAAAAACTACAATTTGTATAATATTGACATAAACAAAAATATATGTTATGCTTTTTATCAGTAAATAATTTAATAAAAAGGAGAGAAATAAAATGCCCGAAAAAAAGCTTACAGTAAAAGGCGTTGGCAAAACACAGCTAAAGCCGGATCAAATTGAAGTAAAAATCACCATTGAATCTCAAAGCAAGGACTACAACTCTGTGACAAAGGAGCAAGCCGAAAAGACGGAAGAGGTTAAAAACGCCATTGGCGAATTGGGCTTTTCAAAGTCAAAAATCAAAACCTCGGATTTAATCGTGGAAACAGCATACGAAAACGTTCAGGACGAAAAGGGCAGGTGGATAAGAGAATTTTCAGGCTACAGGTGCGTCCACAATCTTTCCCTGCAATTCGGCTTTGATTCGGAAAAGCTCCATTGGATAATCTCCGCCGTTTCCTCCTGCAAAAAAGCAAGCCCTGCGTTTTCAATAAGCTTTAATGTTAAAAACACAGACTCCGCAAGGGACAAGCTTTTGGAAATGGCTGTGCAGGACGCAGTTTCAAAGGCGGCGGTTATTTCCTCTGCCGCAAATATAAACTTGGGGGAAATCATAAATATATCCTACGGCGATGAAGAACCTGAGTTTAATTCTCCCTCCTATATGCGTTCCGCAAAAACGCTTGTGGGAGAATGTGACGCTGCAAGCACGGGAATTTCCGTAACCCCCCAATATATTTCTTCAAGCTTGTCTGTTGTGATTACTTGGGAAATTTTGAACTAATGGGCTTTTGAATTATTTTCTATTATCATATCATAATTAAAGGACTGTGTTTGATTTATGGTTGGTTATCGCCCATAAATTAAATACAGTCCTATTTTAATTCTTATAATGTTTTCCTATAATAAACAATCAGTATCACTCCGCCATAATTTCCTTATAGCATTTTTCAAGGTCGGCAGTAGACATACCGTTTCCGTTAATTACGGGAATAACGGTAACGTTGGTGCTTATATATTCGGAGGCTTTTCCTATTAAAGCGGCAGCCTTTTTTGCGGGATCGGAGGGCAGCTTTACAGGTTCGCCCGACGTTTTAAGCTCCTCGCCGAAATCGGAAAGGTTAACCGTCAATATAATTTGTCCCGAAAAGCTTTTGTCTTTTAATATTTCCGCAGTTGCCCCGTAATCCTGTCCGTTGCCGTCAAGAACGTCCTGAATATTCACCATTACGGACAAGGTCTTTCCCGAAGCGTCATAAAGATTGTTATAAAGCGTCGTTAAGATTTTGTACCTTTCCTTTTCAAAATTCCTCTGAGGAAGATATTTAGGATCTACAACGTTAAATTTAGGGTATCTTAGCTGAGAAATCACAATCTCCTCAAAGCCTGCGCCCTTTAATTCCTTTATTATGTCTGAGTAATATTTTTTTGTACCATCCAAATAAGGATCTATCCACTGCTTCCCGCCATGGGAAGCTGAAGCGTCAAGCCAGCTGAATTGCGTTCCAATAATGGTGTAGCCCGTATCCCCCACATATACGGGGGATTTGCAGTCCATAAGTGTGGGGATTACCGCTTTTGCCGTCATTCCTCTTTTCTTTATGGCTTGTGCGATTCCCTTTGCGGTTAGTTTCCCGCTGATTAAATCGGTGTCCTTAATATACTCGATATTGCTTGAATAAAGAATATTTCCCTCAGTGGTTTTAAGAGGTATAATAACAGTGCCGAAGCCCATACCTTCCGCCTTGCTTAGCTCGGATTCAAGTCTTTCCATACTGTCTGCGGATTCCAAAGGCAAAAGGTAAGAGCCTATGTCTTTTTTCACGGGAGCGTCGGTAACAACCGGCTGATTTGCGGAAGTGCCGCCTGAAACTGCGGTTTGATTTGTGTTTTCGGCTGTCAGTATGCTTTCACCCGGAGTCCACGAGGTGATTGCAGAAGTGCCTATCTCTCCCGAAAAATATTTTATAAGAGGTCCTGCCGCTGTATAGCCCAAATATATAAGACCGCCTGCAATTATAACCAAGACTATGGTTTCAAGCACGGTTTTAACGGGAGAACGCCTTTTTTTGTACATTCTTCCTTTGCTTCTTTTTATTTTTATATTTTGACTTTTATATTTATTATTATATTTACTCATGGCAAACCTCTTAAAATATAGTAATACTATCTGCCGACTAAGCAGTCAATTAAGATTAACAGCAACTTTTACAATAAGCTTTTTAAATAAACGGGAAGCTTTGGAGAAATATTAAGCAATTACATAAATACTGCCGATTATATTTTATTACCCCCAAAATGCGCTTAAAGCCAAGGAAATAACGCCAATATAAATCATAGTTATAGGCATACCTCTGAATGAAGCGGGTACTGAGGGGGAGTTAAGTCTGTCCTCCGCCGCATACAGCAAATAGCCTGCCAATAAAAAGCCCAAGCCTGTGCCGATGCCGTAACCTATATAGCTGGCAAAAGTGCCGCCTATTTGGTTTTGTATAAACAGCGCACCTAATACCGCACTGTTAAATACCGATACGTGAACGTATTTTTTAACCTTTTTAAAAGCTGCGGGAGAAAATTTCCACAAAGCCAAAAGGGTGAGCAAATAAACCGCCGCCGTTACAAATATATATATAAAGGGCAAAAGCAAATTATAATAAGTCCACTGTGAAAAATATCTGTCTATAAAGCAGATAAAAGCGGAGGAAAGGGTGGTTACATATATTACCCCTACAAATATGCCTATCAGGTTTTCTTTTTTTCTTGCGGAATACATCAGCACATTTATGCCCAATGCCCGCTCAAAAGCCGCATTTTCTATAAATATGCCCAAAAGAGCCGCAGCTAACATTCTTGAAAAAACTGTTTCCATTTATTATTTCCTTTTTGGGATTTTTTATTTATTAAGATGTTTATTATGAGTTTTCGGCAGTGGTTTCGCTTTGAGTTTTGGCTTGATCGGTTTGAGTGATTGGAATAGTGTCGGAAGCCTTTGCCGCATAGGATTTTTTCCTTTTTTCCACTCTCTTGTTATATATAAATCTGCAAAGTCCCGCTAAAACTCCAACTAAAATAAAGCCGCAGTATACCCTATCCATAGTGGGAATTTGAGGAGTCGACGATAATATAAAGTTTGCTATCATCTTATCGGTGAGAACATCTCTTATCGCTCCCACCAGCAAGCAGGACAAATCAAAGCCCAAAACAAACCCCAAAAGATCCGTGTACATCACGGGAACTGTTCTTAGGAAAAATCTGCTTTCGGTTTTTGACATTATAAGCGGATTGGTGACGGTTATTACAAGATAAAGGGCAATATTGTCCAACTGACCTGCGGGGAAAATCCGCTGTGCCAAAAGCATAACGGGAATGTAAGTCAAGGCGGAAATAAGAGCGTAAAGCACTATTCTCACCGCAAAGGTTATTTTTTTCGGCAGCAGTCTGCAAAGTCCTACAGATACAAGGGTTACAAGTGAAAACACAAAGCTGAGAGCCAAAGCGTTTTCCCATGTGGAAGCCGCTCCCACCACAGGTCCTGCAAACAAGCCGCTCATAAGCACTATATTTTGTTTAAAAATTCCGTCGCTGATTTTGACGGAGTTTCTTCGTGAACTTGGCATTTTTTGTTCCTATCCGCTTATACCGATTTATTATCCGAAAATGTTATCAAAGCTTATTAAAATCGGTATCAACTTATAATATTTTTAAAAAGTGCAAATTTCAACCTACGAAATAATTTTACGGTATTGAAATTTATACATAAACCGTTTGGATTTTGATTATAATTTTAATATGAGGTAATTGACTACGGGTTTTTCTTTCCGTCTTTTCTGACGGGGATATTGTCCTTTCCTTTGACAATTTTCGGCGGTTTTTTCGAGGCTTTTATAATCTTATTGTCAACGGCGGGCATATTATAATTCACGGGAGGCACAATAATTTCCTGAGTATCTCCCAAGGCTTTTCTGTCTACGGGCTTATCCTGCTGAGCCTCATCTCTCACTCTCTCAAAGCTGCCCGAGGTATTTTTCAGCCATTTAAACAGCTTTGCAATTCCCGTTATCGTATTATCCGCAAAAAGATCGATATGCTGTGACACGGCGTTTGCAATAAGCAAAACGTAAACAAAGCTGGACTCGGTTTTTGTCAAATGACTGAACAAAACCAATAGAATACCGATTATTATTCCATAATATATCTTACCGAGAAAGGTTTTTGGAAGAGTTTGAGGATCGTTGGCAAGAAAGAGCAGCCCAAAAAGGATATTTCCGCTTATAAGCTCAATTAAAATCGCATTTTGGAAATTGTCATAGGAGGGAAATACAAAGGACAGACCTGCAAACACTCCAAAGGTTACCAAGGTTACGGTAGGGGACAAAGCACGTCTGAGCATAAGGCATATTCCGCATACCGCCAATACCAAAACGTGGGTTGTGCCGATAGGACCTACAAAGTTTCCCAAAAGCACATCGGTAAACGACATAGGCTTTGCCGTTCCAAGCTGTATCAGATAGTTTTCAAGTCCCGAGGAAAGAGCACCCGTATATGTGCCGAAAACAGGTATCTGTTCGTTAAGCTTTGGAAACATCAAAATCTGAGTTGACCAGCAGGCAGCCAAAAAAGCATAGCTAAGGCAGGCGGGATTGAATATATAATTGTTTTTTCCGCCGAATATGTGCTTTATTCCCATTGCCAGCGCCGAGCCGAAAACCACATATCCGTAATGAATGGTTGCGGGCATCATAAGTCCCAAGCACATACCGCTGACAAATGTGGAAGCGTCCTTTGGGTTGTATTCTTTTTTGGTAAGCTTGCAGCAAAGGAAATCGGCAAGCACCGCCGTTAAAAGACTTACTCCGCATATTACCAAGGCTCTCAGCTGCCACCGCCACACTGCCATAACAAGCAGTGCAAACAAGCAAACCAGCTGATCGCCGTAAACCGAGTGAAATTTTCTGCCCAAAAATTTTCGGTTTTTCTTTGGCAAAACCGCTTCTGAATTTTGGGTGGGAGTATTATTTATAGTGGACATATAACCTCTTTTTAAGATAATAAATTTAATGTTTTTATATATGTTTAATTCGGTGAAACCCGATTTGTAATCATAGAAAATGAAATATTTATTATTGCAGCAATAACTTGCAAGAAAGGTCTGCCAATGAAAATAGACATTTTATCGGAAACCACCTTAAAAATCACTCTGACCTGTGAGGAAATGGATAAAAACAAATTATGCTGCCGCTCCTTATCGGCAAAGGACGGAAAGGGGAGAAAAGCGTTAGGCAAGCTGCTCTCCGATATAAGCTCAAATGAAACTGCGGCTTTGGCGGTTAAGCTTTTGGAGGATAAAAAGCATCTTTTGCTTGAAGCTTTTCCCAAAACCGACGGAGGCTGTATGGTTTATTTAAGCGATTTGGAGGGAATTGACGATAATATTGAAGATAATATCGACAAAAATACTGTCAATCACGCAAATAATAAAAAAGAAAAGGGGCTTTTGGATATTTCCTGCAAAGCGTCGCCCTTGATATTTGAAACACAGTCGGGAGAGGATTTGGGTCTTTTGTGCCGCTGCTTATTAAGGGAAAAGAAGCAGGGCGCAAAATTTAAGTCCCGACTTTACGCAAAGGATAATTTCTATCGGCTTGCCATAACTCCGCAAAATCTATGTACGGGAAGAATTATGCGGATAATGAAGGAATACGGAAACGCTTACGACTGTGAGCTTACCGCCGCCTTTACCTGCGAATACTATCATTTAATAGCAGAAAAGGAAGCTGTTAAAATATGCAGCAAGCTGTTTTAATAATAGATAAGGCTGCTTTTCAGCAATATTCTGAGCATATTACTTTCCTTTAAGCCTTCCAACCGCTTTCCACATATCGGGAGCGTCAAACAAATAACTGCCGCTTACCAAAACGTCCGCTCCCGCATTTATTACAAGTGGGGCTGTTTGGTCGTTTATTCCTCCGTCAACCTCTATCATAAGCTTTGGATTAACCTGATCGGCTTTCTTTCTGATTTCCGCTATCTTGGGAAGGGTATAATTTAAAAAGCCTTGACCGCCGTATCCCGGTTCAACCGTCATAACCAGCACTAACTCTATTTTCTCCAAAAAAGGAAAAACGCTTTCGGCGGGGGTCGAGGGCTTTAAGGCAATTCCCGCCATAAGTCCCGCTCGGTGTATTTTGTTTACCGTGTGATCTGTGTCGCTTTCGCTTTCGATGTGAAAGGAAATCAAATTCGATCCGCTTTCGGCAAAATATGCTATTTGGGTGTGGGGGTGGGTTACCATAAGGTGAGTATCCACAAAATACCGTTTAGGCAAGGTTTTTTGAACGGGTGCGCCATAGCTTATGTTATCCACAAAATGCCCGTCCATTACATCAAAATGTATCCAATCCGCTCCTGCCGTATCCGCCTTTACAGCCTCCTGACCTATGGAGGAAAGATCGCAGCTTAAAAGTGAAGCGCTTACTTTAATATCCAATTTTTTGCACTGTCCTTTTTTAAATTGATTTTGTCTGCGTCAAGCTTGCTATACTTGCTGTAGTGGAAGAGAGGTTTATCTCGAAAATCGGGAAAATCGGATAGTTTCTTAACGTATACAGTGTTTATTTTACTTTATTTTTTGTTAATAGTCAATAGTTTTTGAGAGATAGAATGACCAATACTGATTTTTTTGGCAAAGAATAAAATTTTGCTTGCATTTTTTCGGCTTTGACTGTATAATAGTAACAGCGGAATTTATTTACAGTTTTTACAAATATTTTTAAAACTTGGAATAATATAAACGAAAACCAACTTTTTATTATTTGCTTACTTGATTTTTATTATGTAAGCGAAAACTGTATTTATAATTATTTTTGGCTGTTAAAGAAAGGAAACAAAAAAATGGAAAATCTCTACAGACTTTTAGTATCTACCGCCGGCGACGCTGCTCAGGGCGAACCCAGCATTTGGCTTACTTTGGCGACTACTGTTTTGCCTATTGTTTTAATGGTAGTCATCTTTTATTTTCTGCTGATTCGCCCGGAAAAAAAGCGTTCAAAAAAGATGAAGGAAATGCTTGACAATTTGCAGGTTGCAGACGAAGTGGTTACTACAGGCGGTATTATCGGAAGAGTTCTCTCCGTAAAAGAGGATACCGTACTTATCGAAACAGGCAGCGACCGCACACGTCTGCGTGTTCTGCGCTCCTCCATTGCGGAAAACAGAACGGTTCACGATGAGGTTAAGTAATATAAAAGGCTAATCAATATTCAATTAGATTAAGTAAATTAAGTGTTTTTAAATTAAATTTATTAAAACCGTTAAAATAATGAAGCGGTAAACGTTTAAATTTTATAACGATTTAAAAAGCAAAAACAGCGGTGTTTAAATAATGCCGCTGTTTTTTAATGTTCTATGCAATATTTAATGCCTACCGCATTTTAATACCAATCCTTTTTTAAACCGACCTAATACCCCCCAGCTTAAAAAGGAGTATTGCCAAATCACTAATCCAATAAATTTAAAAATGACTGTTATAAGGAATAATTCTTAATAAAAAAGGAACTGCGTTTTCAACAGTTCCTTTTGTTATTATAACTATTATTCCTGTTCTTCAGAGGGCTGTTCAGCAGCTTCGGATTCCTCAGATTCCTCGGCTTCTTGGGATTCCTCGGCAGCTTCTTCCGACGATTTTGCCTGTTCCTCCAACAATTCCTTAATGGAAAGGCTTACCCTGTTCTTTTCCTGATCGATTTCGGTGATCTTAGCCTCTACAACCTGTCCCACTGTAAGGTATTGAGCAACGTTTGTAACTCTGTCAAGGCTGATTTGGCTGATATGAATAAGACCGTCAACTCCGGGAATAATCTGTGCAAATGCGCCAAAAGGAGTAATGCTTACAATCTGCGCTTTAACAACGTCGCCTATTGCAAACTCGGCAAGGAACTTTGTCCAAGGATTATCGTCGGGATTCTTTGCTCCAAGGCTTACACGCTTCTTTTCGGGATCGTAGCTCTTAACATAAACCTCAAGCTTGTCCCCGATTGAAACAACCTCTTTGGGATGCTTGATTCTGTTCCAAGTAAGCTCGGAGGAGTGAACCATACCGTCAACTCCGCCTAAGTCTACAAATACGCCGTAGCTCTCCATAGACTTAACCTCGCCCACATATTTCTTGCCAACCTCGATTTCGGACCAAAACTTCTCTTTAAGAGCGTCGCTTTCTTCCTTAGCGGCGTTTTTAATAGAGCCGACAACTCTGCCTCTGCCCTCGGTAACCTCGATTATTTTAAGCTTAACGTCCTTTTTAAGCAAGGTTTCCAGCTTCTTTGCCAGCCCCTCGGGAGTATCCTGCTGATCTCCTCTTCTTCCTCTGAGAACGCCTGTGTGAGATGCGGGAACAAACACTCTTGTGCCTTCGCAGGTAACGATAACGCCGCCTTTAACAACAGCGGTGACGATTCCCGAAACGGTAGCGTTATTGCTGCACGCCTCGGTAAGCTTTTCAAGTCCCGCAGCAGCGTCAACACGCTTCTTTGAAAGATATACAACTCCGTCCTGATCGTTGATTTGAGTAACGATGCAGTCGATTACATCGCCGGGCTTTACAACGTCCTTGGGGAGCAAGCCGGGGGTAGCGGTTAATTCGTCAGCCGGTATGTAACCGCTGTGCTTTGTGCCGATGTCGACAATGGCTTCATTGTTGTTTACGGCAACCACATAAGCCTTAACCCTATTCCCTATATATACTCTTTTAAAGGTTTTGTCAACCTCCGCCATGAAATCGATGTCCATTTCATCGTTTTTTGTGATTTCGCTCATAAATCTATGAACCTCCTTAATAATGCCGTAGGGAGTAGACGCCCCGGCGGTAATACCTATGTTAATATCCTCGCCCTGCTTTTTTGATTCAAGGCGGGATAACACAGTCTTAATTTCAACTGCTGAAAGTGTTTGGACACTTTCCGTAAAAAAGGTCTTGCAGTATTTTTCGCATATTTGGGTAAGCTTTGCGGTATTACTGCTTTCTTTGCCTCCCACAACTATCATTATATCGCATTTGGCGGCAAGTTTTTCCGCTTCATTTTGACGATTGGTAGTCGCACTACATATTGTATCAAAAATTTTTAAATTTGTACAGTAGTTTTTAACAATTTTTTTATATTCTATCCATTTTGACAATTTACCGGTGGTTTGAGATAGGAAAATTAGTGGATTTTGCACAAATGATTTTTCGGTTTTAACTAAATTTTCTATATCGGGGACGGAATTTATCACTCTCACTTCGGTATGGCAATGTCCCATTATACCTTTTACTTCCGGGTGAGAGGGATCTCCCGCTATAAGAACGTTAAAGCCTTTCTTGCTTTCTTCCGACACTATTTTGTGAATCTTGGCGACAAAGGGGCAAGTGGCGTCAATGTATTTTATTTTTCTCCGCTCCAATTCGTCATACACGTCTTGTCCGACGCCGTGGCTGCGTATGATAACGGGCTTACTGCCGTCTATTATGTGGTCAAGGCTGTCTATGGGCACAACTCCCCTTTTTTTCAAATCCGAGATCACAAAGGGATTGTGTATCAGCTCGCCTAAGGTATAGCCTCCGCCGTTTTCCGCCAACTTTTCGGCGTATTCCATAGCCCGCTTTACTCCAAAGCAGAAGCCTGCGGTTTGGGCGGTGATTATGTTTATTTTCATAATTGTTGTGCTTTCGTGAGTTTATTAAAGAACAATTAAAGAATTTCGGGGTTTTTAGAGATTATCTTAATATATTTTTATAGTTTTAATTTATAGTTTTAAATAGTATGTTTACATTAAAATTTACCGTTATCGGAAGAAAGATTTTCTTCATTTTGCTGATCCTTTTGGCTAAATGCTCTATTTTCCTCAACACCGGCCACTTTAGGCACTTCAATCCCATAAATCCCGCAAATCTGCTTCTGCAAATCTCCAATATCTCCCATAATCTTTGAAGAAACACGCTTTATCTGCCTTCTGTCGGTCATATCGCTTATTTCAACTTCTTCTTTGGGAATAAGCTTTCCGATTGCAACGGCGAGGTGGTGCTTTTTTCCGTCGGGAGAGTACATAATGCAAACAGGAAGAACGGGAGCGTCCGCCATTCCCGCAATTACCGCAACGCCCGATTTTGCCCTTGCCAATACGCCTGTCTTTGAACGTGTGCCTTCGGGAAATATAATAAAAATCTTGTTTTTCTTTAAATCCTCAACCGCTCTGTCGATAGCGGCGGAGTCTTTTGCCCCTCTCACCACGGGAAATGCGCCGCACTGCTTAATTATCCAAGCGAAAAGCTTATTTTTAAACAGCTCGGACTTTGCCATAAAGCTAAATCTGCCTTTAAACACCCCTGCCAGCACGGGAGGATCGTCATATCTCTGATGATTGCAGGCAACGATAAAACCGCCGCTTAAATCAGGTATGTTTTCCCTATTGATAACGGTAGCTTTAAATCTTATATGAAGGAAAAATATTTCCACCAATTTGCGTACAAACATATACATAAGGATTGCCGCTTCCTTTATATGATTTTTTAATAAATGCAATAGAAAATATTACAATGCTGCCGATTTGACGTCAATGGAATCGACATAAGTATTGTTGATTATGTATTAACCACTATGTAAGCCGAATCCCTTTCTCTCATACCGTAAATTTTACACAATTCCGATATAACATCGTCCTTTGAGCATATAAATGGCTGATTGTGACTTAAAAGGAAATTATTTGCATTCAAAGACTTCAATTTGTCAATCAAAGCTTTTAATTGTCCCGAGTTATAAACAATTTTTCCGTCCTTTAAGCAGCTGTAGGTGCTGTCACCCAAAAAAGCGTAATCTCCGTATTCAAGTCCTGCGCAGCCTTTTGCGTGAGAGGAGGGAATGGGAAACAAATGAACGCCGTCCTCAAAAAACATATCTTTATCAACCAAATCGATTGCAATTTCTTTTCCAAAGTGCTTGCAGGTAAAACCGCCGCCGTACAGCTTATTATATGCAATATTATTTATATTTGCGGAATGGTCTTGGTGAAAATGGGACAAGACAACGTTTTTGGGCAAGCCGTTTTCCTTGCTTATTCCGTTAATCAAATCGGCGGCTTCCTTATTGCTGCCCACATCGTAAATCCATATGCTTTTATCCGTGCGTATTATTCCCACATCTGCGGATAAAGGCTGTTCACTTGCGGGAAGATAGGATATTTGGGCAGTAATTTTTTGTATATCCATTATTCCGCCGCTTTTATTACTTTTTTAACCAAAGCCACAACCTGCTGCACCGACTGTTCAAAATCCAAATGGGAGGTATCGAGAAGAACGGCGTCCTCCGCCATTTTTAAAGGCGCTGCCGCTCTGTGGCTGTCCTGATAGTCACGGCGGTTAAGATCGTTAAGAACCTGTTGAAAATCGGTTTCAACGCCTTTTTCCACCAGCTCCTTAAATCTGCGCTCGGCACGTATTTCGGGGGAGGCAGTTATAAATATTTTCAGCTGTGCGTCGGGCAATACCACTGTTCCAATATCCCTGCCGTCCATCAGCACATTGTTTTTTTTGGCAATATCCCTTTGCAGATCCAACAAAAATGCCCTTACGGCGGGTATTGAAGAAACGCTGCTTGCCGCCATAGATATTTGAGGAAGTCTTATTTGGGAAGAAACGTCCTCGCCGCAAAGGAAAACGTGCTGATCTCCGTCAATCAGCTTTATCTCAACCAAAATTTCGGGAAGCAAAGCCTCAACCTTTTGACTGTGATTTTCATCGTCCTTTGAAAGATTTTTTCTTACGGTGTAAAGTGCCACCGCACGGTATAATGCGCCCGTATCGGCATAGATAAAGCCCAATCTCTTTGCGCTTTCCCTTGCTACCGAGCTTTTTCCTGCTCCTACGGGTCCGTCCATTGCAACTGAAATCATAATTTTTCTCCAATTCTTTTGTCGGATTTATATTCTACACGAAATATACAATAAAATAACTTCAAAATAACTTCTGAAAATCTCGAATTTCGTTAAGCGTGTATTTATAAGCGTATATTCCGGAAACGGCTTTGTTATGTGACTGCATTATTCAGTATATAAGGATATTAGAATTTCCCATAATTTAATTTCTAATAATTATAACACATATACAAAAATTAGGCAATACTTTTCACGAAATTTTTATATATTTTACATATTGATTTATTACAATCAGCTTGTCGAAAAAGCCTCCCGTTGATAGGCTTTCCGCCAAGCTGACGCCGTTTTTGGCGGCTTGCCTAAAAAAACAAAAATCGGGCAGAGCCTTGCTCGAAATCGATTTTAAGGCTGTGATCTCAATTTAGGGAAAAACCTGATGGTTTTCCACTAAGACCCCTTTCGTTCCGAAACAAAATAGTTTGGACTTTTTCGACAGCCTGTTATTACATTATTTTTTTCCTGCTGTTTAAATCCCGCAAATTGTTTCATAAAAGCCTTTCGCCGCTTTACAAGACTTTTTTGCCGCAATTAATTAAACCTTTTCTGCTTGTCTTGCTTTTTACAAAAAAATATAGTATAATATAAAATGAGAAAATATAATAAAATACGGTCAGACATTTTACAAAACATTTACAGTACCAAACTAAGTGATAGCAAAAAGTTCAAATCTTAAAGAATTATATTGTTTTTATAGGTGTGTTATATGATAAATCTTTTCACCTCCTCCCAAAGCTCCCAACAAGTGGTAATTTGGGTGTTTGCGTTTTTGGTTATAATGTTGGTATCTCAGCCCTTACACGAATATGCTCACGGAAAAACGGCGCAGCTTTTGGGGGACGATACGGGGGAAAAATGCGGCAGACTTACTCTCAACCCCTTTGCTCATCTTGATGTAATGGGAACAATAGCTATGCTTTTATTCGGCGTAGGCTGGGCAAAGCCAATGCCGGTAAACCCTTCCCGCTGCACTAAGGTAAAGCCCAAGACGGCTATGGCTCTGACTGCTGCGGCAGGTCCTTTGATGAATATTTTGTTGGCGTATATCTCTATAATAATTTTTAAGCTTGTGGGTTATATAAACGCAGAAACCATTATTTTAAGCAAGGAGTGTGTTGCTTTATATGTTATGGAGGCACTTGACACCGTAGCCGCAATAAACGTATATTTGGCAGTGTTTAATCTTCTTCCCATACCTCCCTTTGACGGATCGAGAGTTTTTCTCTCCTTTCTTCCCACAAAGCTTTATTTTAAAGTGATGAAGTACGAGAGAATTATTATGGGAATAATTATGATATTGCTGATTACGGGACTGATAAGCCTGCCCTTGGGATTTCTTTCGGGATATATATTAAAGGGGCTGGATTGGGCGTCGGGCTTTGTGGATTTAATTTTTAAAACGAAAGGCTTTCCGCTATGACGGATAATACACAGGATTATATAAAAGAACAGCAGAATATACAGAACCATACAGATGAACAGCTGACCGGCACAAACGATTTGACCGATTTAGACGATTCGGATAATTTGCCGTCGGGAAAAAGCTTGAAGTTTAAGTTAGAGGTGTTTGAAGGTCCTTTGGACTTAATGCTGAACCTGATACAAAAGCACAAGCTTAACATTCGTGATATTGAGATTTCCGTTCTTTTGGAGCAGTTTTTGCTGTATTTGGATCAAATGCAGCAGGCGGATATGGAGATAGCGGGAGAGTTTATGGAAATGGCGGCTCACCTGATTCTCATTAAATCCTCTGCTTTACTTCCAAAATATGAGGCGCAGCAGCTTAAAAAAGAGTTGGAGGGTGCGCTTATCGAATACGCTTTGGCAAAGGCTATGGCGGACAAGCTGAGAGAAAATTGGAAGGGCTCGGATATTTTTGTAAGAGAACCCCTTAACATTCCCATTGACAGCGAATACCGCCGCAGGCACGACGTGTATGAGCTGTACGGCGCAGTTGTCAATATGTCGGAAAGAATACGAATCTCCAAAATAAATGCGCTGCCCCTTTCCTTGAAGCCCATAGTTGCTAAAAGCTATGTAAGCGTTTTTACAAAAATCGTCTATGTTCTTAAAAGAATAAAGCAAAAAGGCGAAATAGAGGTAAGGTCTTTATACAAGGGACAAAGCCGTTCGGAACAGGTTGCCACTTTTTTGGCGTTATTGGAGCTGTCAAAGCACGGCAGGGTTATTTTTTCAGAGGATAACAGCACGCTTATTTTTGCAGGCAGGAATTTAAATAAAGTTTGAAGGATTCTTACAATACCCGACCGAAATCAGACAATCTTACCTTATTATAAACAGACAATATTTAGATCTGATTTTACAATACTTTGTTATCGTCCTTGCAAAGCTTTGGTCTGTTTTGCAAAAATCGTTTAACAAATCTTTGCTTATTATCAATCGGGAATTGGTATCAGACTTCTTTTGAAAGGAATTGAAAGAAAATAAATGGAGCTTGATGAAGCAATAGCAATAATCGAGGCAATAATGTTTGCATACGGAGAGCCTATAAGCATTGACAAGCTGTCCGAGGCTTCCGGAATAGATAAGGTAACGGCGGGAAAATTGGTAAGCCAATTAGAGCGCAGATATAATGTTCAAGGCAGCGGACTCAGAATAATAAGGCTTGACAACGCATATCAGCTTGCCACCCGCCCCGAAACCGCACCGTATGTTAAAGCCGCATTGGAAAATTACAGACAGACGCCGCTATCACAGGCGGCAATGGAATGCTTGGCGATAATAGCGTACAATCAGCCTGTGACAAAAGGCTTTATAGAGCAAATAAGAGGTATAGACAGCGGCAGCGTGGTCAACACTTTAGTAGAAAGAGGCTTAGCGGAGGAAGCGGGAAGATTGGAGTTGCCGGGACGTCCCGTTGCTTACAGAACCACCGACACCTTTTTAAGATGCTTTGGACTGACTTCCTTAGATGAATTGCCGCCTCTTCCCACTCAGGAGGGACAGATGAGCTTAGAGGATTTTGAGGAAAGCTGATATTTTAACTGTCCTTATACTTACATTAAATACTTTTGCCGAATCTTAAATATTACAGCTGCCGAAAAATAATCAAGAAAGCAGTAGGAATATGCGCATATTTTAAGGATTTATTATTCATAAACAATCGTAAAAGCAGAATAAATCAAGAATCAGTTGGAAAAGCAATATTGCCGTAAAATAAATCGGTATAATAACCGTATGTCAAAAAAGAAACTGTACGTAAAATAAAAAGTGACTGTACGACAAAATAAAAAGGGGGGAAAGGAAATGACTGCTGTAATAATTATCTGTGCGGTTTTGCTGCTGCTGTTTTTCCTGTTGGCTTCCTCCGTTAAAATGGAATTTGAATATGATCAAGGGGTTTTTGTTAAAATTAAATATTTGTTTATTACCGTTTTAATGCTGCCAAAAACCGAAAGGCAAAAGCGAAAAGAAGCAAAAGAAGAAAAAAAGCAGAAAATCAAAGAAGAAAAAAGGCAAAAAAGAGAAAAACGCAAGCTTGAAAAAATGCAAAAAAAGCAAGCAAAGAAAAAACGCAAAACAGGCGCACATATTAAAACAAAAGAACACTCTTCCAAAAATAAACCCGTTCAAAGCAAGAAAAAAACCGTCCAAAGCAAGGGAAAGGCTTCGCCAAAGCCCTCTCGCAAAGAAAACGCTTCAAAAAAGGAAAAAATCGAGCTATCACAAACAGTTCAATGTGTAAAGCAAGCAAAGCCTTATGTAAAAAGGATCTTTAAAAAAATACGGATTTACGACGTGTTTGCGGAAATAATCGTGGGAGGAGAGGACGCAGCAAAAACCGCCATAAGCTACGGGATACACTGTGCCGCCGTTTACGGCTTTTCCGAGTTTTTGAAAAATACGGTACACTTTAAGGAAAAAAAGATAACGGTTAAGGCGGATTTTGATAATCCCAAAACCGATTATTATATTTACGCAAAAATAAAGCTTAGGCTTTCAACATTGCTGTACTGCGTAATTTGGGGATTTTCGGCGGTTACAAAAGCGCTTAACGAAAACCCCGAAAGCTCCGAGTCAGCTAAATCAAATACGCAGGATAATCATAAAAGAGCGGCTTAATATTATTTAATATAAATAAAGGAACAACTCCTTTTATATAAAAAAATAAAACGGCAAAACCGTTAATAGAAAGGAAATTAAATACTATGGCAGAACATCTTGAAGGACTTATGAACACATCTATGGAAAAAATACGGGATCTTGTAGATGTAAATACCATTATCGGCGAATCTATCAACGCAGGCGACGGCACTATCATTATACCTATTTCAAAGGTTTCATTCGGCTTTGTATCAGGCGGCTCGGACATTCCCTCCACTGTTTCAAAAGAGGTATTTGCAGGCGGCTCAGGCGCAGGAATCACCATAAAGCCCCAAGCGTTTATTGTTATCAAAAAAGACGGCGATGTTCAAATGCTTGAATTAGGCGCAAAGGAAAGCCCCATAGACTCACTTATCGAGGGCGTTCCCGAAATGGTAAGCAAGTTTAAGGATACTTTTGCTAAAGATGCAAAAGACGCAAAAGATAATGATAAGAATAAAGAAGATAAAAAAGATTGATTTAATGATTGCAATTTTATTCAATTAACCTATTTTTAATTATTGACAGCGTGTTATGTTGATTTGTTTATAATAGCCGTTTTGACTTTGATTCGTTCTTTGTTAAAACGGTTATTTTTGTTACCGACTTATTAAAAAGAATATTGGATAATTATGCGATATAAAATTCAAAGTGTATGCAGCAGCACAAATCAAAATTGCAAAATTCAAATCAACCCAATACCGATCTCAACTTAAAAATGTAACAACTACAGTATAAATACAATCGGCTAATACCACATCAGAATCAGCCGATTGCTATTTTAATCTTGATTATTTGATATGTCCTTTTGCTTTTTGTCATACCTTTTTGCAAAAATCATCATTATAATGCCGCAAATTATCGTTAAAACACAATAAACGCCGAATATAAAACCCATTTCCGCTTTTCCGTCCAAGAATATACCGTTCTTTTCCGTTATATTAAAGAAAAAGTTAACAGAATATAATCCACCCAAAAATATCATCATAAAAGCGCTCATCTTTATAGGCCTTGAACCGTTAACGCCCACAAGACAGCCTTTTGCAGCACTGCGGATAATCCAATACAAATAGACTATCCCCGCCAAAAGCACCATAGGAGCAAAATAGCTGTCGCACCACCGGTATATGAAATCCATAAAGAGGGTATTGACAAATACGGCAGCGATATAAACCAATAAGGCTTCCACCAACAATTTTGTCTGAACCTGATTTTGCCGCTCGTCGTATATGGCTTTTTCCTGCTTATTCCCCATAATAATATCTTCACAAAACTTGTCAAAGGTTTTTAAACTCATTTTTCTTCCTCCCAAAAAAGCTGGTCCAAGGTCTTGTTAAGAGCCTTGCATATTGCGACACAAAGGTTAATTGTAGGGTTATAATCGCCGTTTTCCACAGCGTTTATGGTTTGCCTTGTAACATTTACCTTTTGTGCAAGCGCATCCTGCGATAAATCCATAGCCGCTCTTGCAGCCTTCATTTTTAAATTCTTCGGCATAGCATATCTCCTGTCTGTAAGATTATTGTAGCATATTATTTACTTATTGTCAAGTATATTTTACATATTTTTAAAAATTATTTTGCAATAGTGATATACTATATAAAATTATGTAATTTTTTAATTTTCTTATCGGTTATATTATACATTGGCAGCAAAGAAATAACACATTACGATTATGGAAGTAGAACCTTCCATTTATAAAGGCTTGCAAAAGGTATTTTGATATGATATAATAATTTCAAACTAAGTAAAGAGGAAGATTTTTATTTAAACTTTTGAAATTATTGTATCGTTTAGAGGAATCGCTCCGCTTGCGCTGCGCTCCTTTTGTGATATAATAAAAATAGAATAATATTGCGTTGTAACATATTAAGCTGCTAAAGCATTTTAAAGGCAATAGGCATAAACAATTTGATCAAGTAAATAAAAAATGAAGAAAAAGGGTAATCGCTATGGAATGCAAAAAATACTTTCAATTTGAAAAAAGGAAGTTCAGCCAAAACGGAATAGCGTCGTTTTATCTAAGCGGCTCAGGCAGCTTTGTCATAACGGCACCTGATTTGCCTTTGAAAGCGGAAGTTGTTCCGCCGCAGCAGGACGAAAAGATAGTTGAGGAGCTTCTCGAAGTATTGTTTGGAGATAACGACGCCGAATCGGCTACTATAAACAACAGCGATGTAAAGTCATACGCAGATTTTCCCCGTTACCCTGAAGTTATTGCCAAATGGATAAATGAGGAAAACACACCCTTACGCTGGAAGCAAAAAACGGGCTACAGGCTTAAGGAATTATCCTTCAGCGCATTTTATCCCTCGGACGAACAAAGCACCGTAAGGGCGGGATTTGTCAACAGGATAGCCGAAACGGAGCGTGAAATGAGCCTGATTATTGAAAAGGAAAAGACGCTTGTACCGGGGTGCTATCACGTTAACGCCAGCGGAATCGTTGAATTTGATTGGGATAAGATAGGCGGCGGCAGCACGGAATTTTGGACGCTTACGGATAAATATAACCTGTTGTTTAACAAGGAAATTGAGATTTTAAAGGAGTTTGCGGACTACAAGTTAAACGAGATTGACAGAATCACAACTCTATTAAATGATTTAAGTGATCAATTAAACGCATCTGCCGAAAAGCTGAAGGAAGGCACAGAAAAAATAAAGCAGTCTAAAAAAAGCGGAATTCCTCTTGATCCCAAGGAATTGGAATATTATGACAACATCAATCTGACGAACCACAAGATGTATGATGAAGCAGCAGTGCTGAAAAAGGAATTTGACGAGCTGACAGAGGAATACAAGGCGTTATGTAAGATTTTGGGCGAGTGCAGATAGCGAAATAAAGGAGGAAACTATTATGGGATTGCTTGATTCATTGTTAGACGGTCTTTTCAGCGGCAGCGGCAGTGCTTTCGGCGGGCTTGCGGGGCTGGGTAATTTCAGCAATATGGACAGCTTGACAGGTATGCCTTCGGGACTTTGGTATCAGCAAGCTAAAAAAATGGGAATGGACGAGGAAGAAATCGCCGCATTTATGGCTGATATGGGTACAGGCAGTGTAAAAGCCACCGAACGTCTTATGAATCAGCGCAACGAGGAAAGAAACAAGCTTGTTGCAGAGCTTTCCGCCCGTCCTAAGCCGGGAACTTATTGCGACCCCAAATGTTGGATAGACGACGAAAGATGTCAGGAATGCTTGGCACAGCAGCAAAAATTTCAGGAAGCCTTTGATCTGTTGAAGAAAATGGAAAATGCCGCAAACAGTCATACTGCGATTGGTGCAGGTGTGGAAAAAAAGCCGACGAAATGCACTCTCTGTGGTGCGCCTATTGTGAAAGGAGCAAGCGAATGCCCTTACTGCGGCACGGCTTATCCTGCGGGAGCGTTTTCCTCCGATATTTCCTACGGTTCGGCAGACGAAGCAAAGGCAGCGGCTCATGCACAAGCTCATCAGGTATGCGTGATGTATGCCAAGCTGGTAAGAAGCAACGCACAGCGGCTTGCGAATTCGGGACAATATTCCAAGCTGTTTAAGTTCTCAACCAAATTCCTTGACGGATTATGGTACAAATACGCAATGACTGCCGATCAGGTAAAGCAGGGGGCAGAACAGTACGGCGTGTCACGGTCCGCATACATAGCGGGAGTTATAAACGGGACTTTTACCTCCGTATCCGAAACAGCATATAAAGAGCGCAAAAAGAAGGAGGAACAGCAGCGTGAGGAACAGCAGCAGCGTAACCGCGAGGCAAGCAAGGCACGTTTCGAGCAGCAGCTGAGTATGATAAGCGGAAGCGCTCCGAAATATGTGGGCGGTCCGCAGGACGTAGGCTACTGCTGCGGCAACTGCGTCTACTATATGGCTCGTTCAAACGAATGCGCTTACAGCAAATTTTTTCACCCTAAAAACGCAAGCGACTACTGCAATTATCACCGTTCGAGTTAAGGGGGAAGCACAATGGAAAAATGGGCAAATTGGGTTCTGACGGAAAGCCGAAACAGCACATTGACTTACAAACGTGAAATAATAAAAAATGGCAGTTTTTCGGAGCGGGATTACTTTTATTTTACCCCCGAGGAAAAAAGGCATATTTTACATTACAGCGTGTCTTGCGATTATCCCAAAAAAGCCGTTGCCGAAAATGACGGCAGCGGCACAGAGTATGATTTTGATGCGCCTTTTTCCGTAATTCACAGAATAATCACCGACACTGAGCTTAATCAGCTGTTGGGTGAGCTGCCCCGGAATAATGATACACAGCCTGTCACTGCGGAGGATTTAGAGCTTGATCCGTTGGGATTTTATATTAAGGACGGAGTGCTTTTGGAGTTTGAAGGCAAATTTACCGACCCATTTATACTGCCCGATGTTTCGGAAATAGGGTATAAGGCTTTTGAAGCAAACATTCACAGTCGGTCGCGATTTGTATTCCCAAGTGAGATCGTTCTGCCAAAGAGCTTGAAGAAAATTAACGAGCTGGCATTCGCCAACTGCGACAGATTACAGAAAATAATCATACCCGACAGCGTTGAATATATAGGTGAAGGCGCATTTTCGGGCTGCAAGTTAGCCGAAGGGGTAACACTTCCAAAGGGTATTGACAGAATAGAAGCCGGTGTGTTTAAGAATACGCAGCTTAACAGCATAACGATTCCCGAGGGAGTGAAAAGTATAGGAAACGAGGCTTTTATGAACTGCTACTCCTTGAAGAGCATTGATATTCCCGACAGCGTTGAGGAAATAGGCGAGCTTGCTTTTGCACGGTGCAGATCGCTGAAAACCGTCAATGGTTCGTCGGAGATAAAGAAGCTGATAAATGATATGAGAAAATGAGGTAAGCGGATAAAATGTACGATATGCAGGAATATGAATACCAAAAGCTTAGGTGGAACGGCTTTGACATTGTGCTGTTCCCTTCTCGGCAGAAGCAGCAGACGCTGAATGACAACTTTTTCATATTATATGGCAGTGGTGCTGTGAAATGGGAGCTAAGCCGGCTGCACTTAAAGCAGGAGCGTATTTGTACAGAAGTAAGCGTTTGTGATGACGATACACTGCGTTTTACCCTGTCTAACGGCATCATCTTCCATATTCTGTATAAGAAGACGGGAAATGTGGGGGATATTGTGCTGAGATGTGCGCTTGATCCTTATTTCAGCAAAAACGGAATATACGACAAAAATCAGCACGAATACAATGAGATGCAGTCAGGGGACAGAACAGTGCTGCACTTTATTGGCAATTATCTTGAACGCAACCTGTTTATACTTAATTCCGACGGCGAAGTGGTATGGAAAATGAAGGAGATACCCAATGATTTTGTAAACTGCTGCAAAGCCGCAGTCAAGAACGGAAAATTGCTTTATGACACAAAAAACAGCAACGGTATTTCTTTTTTTATCGCTATGGATATTGAAAGCTTTGAAGTGAAATTTAAAAACGCCGTTATCAATTTTGGAAACAGCGGAGGAGGTTCGATATGAACGAGGTTGGCAGAGAATCTAATTTGTTTGATATGGCGGGATACCAAAAGCGGCAGGTGCAGGTGGGGGACAGGACGGTTGTTTATTTTACAAACGCCGGCGGAAAAGGCGTTCCTCCCGACAATAATCTCTTTATTTTGGACTCGGAGAAAAAAATTGTGTGGGATATGAGCAGGGTTCTCAAAAGCCCCGATACAGCCGTTATGATGAAGGTGGAAGAGGAAATAATGTATTTCACTACGTTTAGCGGAGTGCGTTTTGGCATTGATACGGCAACTCTTGATGTTGTGGAAAAGAAAATTGTGAAATAATTCGGACGGCTAATCTAAGGCAACACCGCACGATTATTGCCGTGCGATTGCGCCGTCAGATTTTGTCTGTCGGTCAGCCCCTCTGTCGCTGTGCGACACCTCCCCCACCGGGGGAGACCACGTCAGCTTGTATAAATCCGACGCAGGAATACTGACGTATTTCAAGGAGGATTTGTGCAAGATGACGGAAAATATGCAAGCAAGCGTGCGGCAAAGGCGCAAGCCGCTAATTGTGCGGTGTTGCCCTAATATGTTTTAAAGGAGGCAAGGCATGGGATTGATAAAAGCTTTTGCAGGCAGCGTATTCTCGTATATCGGGGATATGTGGGAGGATTATATTTACTGCGATTCTCTCAGCAACGATGTGTTGGTTAAAAGAGGACACAAAAAATCGTCGGGCGGCGCAGGAAACCGTGCCGACGACAACGTTATCACCGAAGGCAGCAAAATCGCCGTCAATGCGGGGCAAATGCTTATTGTGGTGGAAAACGGTCTTGTCACCGATTTTACAGCCGAGCCGGGAGGATACGAGTACAACAGCAGAACCGAGCCGTCGGTGTTTGCGGGAGATTTGAAGGACGCACTGTTTACAAGCATACAGGAAATTAAGAACAGATTTTTCCACGGCGGTATCCCCGCTAACGACCAGCGAGTGTTTTTTGTGAATTTAAAGGAGATAGTCAATAACCAATTCGGCTTTGGAAATGTTCCGTATCGGGACAAGGAATTCGATATGACGATTCTGCTTCAGGGATACGGCGTTTACAGCTTCCGCATATGCAACCCGCTGCAGTTTTATGAGAATATATGCGGAAACGTTGCGGATCAGTATAACAAAGCCACTCTCTTGCCGCAGCTAAGAGGCGAGCTGCAAAATGCTATGCTGCCTGTTTTGGGCGAGCTGTCGAAAAAAGGGGTACACTATGATCAGATGTCGCTGCATACCGATGATATATTGAGTCTTTTGCAGGAAAATATTAGCGGCAAGTGGAGGGAAGCACGGGGCATAGAGATGTCCAGCTTGGCGTTCAGCAACATTCTGCCTGACGACGATAGTATGGATAAGCTGCGTGATTTGCAGGAATCGAGAGTGTATTCAGGAAATATGGCTATGCTTGGCGCAAGAATGGGCGCTGCTTCCGCAAATGCTATGGAGTCCGCCGCCGCTAATCCCTCGGGAGCTGTAAACGGCTTTATGGGAATGGGAATGGCTCAGCGCAATATAAAAGCGGACGTGGCGGAGATGATGAGAGAAGGCTCGGCGAAGTCAAAGGCAAATAAGGCAAATGAGGAAGCCAAGGACAAATGGACCTGCTCCTGCGGTATGGTTAACAGTATGGAGTTTTGTCCCAAATGCGGAAGCAAAAAGCCTGAGATTAGGTCGTGCAGCTCCTGCGGGTATGTGTTCCCAAAAGAGCTTGAGGGAATGAAGTTCTGCCCTAAATGCGGGAATAAAATTTAGGCTTTTATAAAGAATGGCTATATTCAGGCTGTCTAAAAATCCTAAACTTAAATTTTTTGTAAATAAAAATTACTTAGGGAAAAATCATCAGGGTTTTTCCCTAAATTGGGATAATAGGCTTAAAATCGAGTTTGAGCAAGGCTCTGCCCGATTTTTGTTTTTTATGCAGCCGACAAAAACGGCGACAGCTTGACGGGAAACCGAACAATGGAGGGTTTTCCACAAGCTGTATATTGTATAGTTCATCAGTTAAGAAACAGCTGCAGGGTTGCGCCATACAAGGACAGAAAAGCGGTGTGCGCCGATTTATACTATTCTTTAATCGAATTGTAGACAAGATCTACAATTTGATTCAGTGGTGCTTTTTCACCACGGGGCGGCAACGCCGCCAAAGAAGTACGTTCAATACTAATCTCGCCAAAATCTTTGATTTTGGCAACCGCCTTTTAAGGCTAATCAAACAATAGACTTGTCTATTGTTTGATTAGAGATTAGTATTAAAGAAGATTTACGGAACGGTAAATAGCTTTTTTGATTATTGGAATCGACCTTGTTATTTAACTTATGCTTATTGCAGGACATTTGACAGTTCATGCGAGAAAATATGTTCTTGCGCTTGGGCGCAGCAGCCCTTGGGCAAATACATTTATCAGAATATTTGATGCGTTGGTAGCACTTTGATTTTTTAAATCATAGCTGTTTATGGGATAGTTATACCCTTTTTCGGATATTTTTTCAAAATTTGGCGTTGAGTTATGCTTTTATATTGATTTTGAGTGTATTTCTGTTATTTTAGTAAATCACTGTTTGAGTTTTGCGGATTTGGGTAATAAACTTATTGTGATAAAAAATAGTTGCTTTTTATACATCAATATGATAAAATAAAACCAAAGCAGACCACAAAATAATATATGGATGGGAGGATAACTATGATCGGAATTGCGGTGTGTGATGACGACAAAAAATTTTCGGAGAGAATGAAACTCTTAATTGAACAATATTTTACGGAGCAATCAGCTGAAATCAATGCAGCGGTTTTTAACAGCGGTGCTGATTTTCTCTCTGGCAATACAGATTACAATGCTGTTTTTCTTGATATTGATATGCCGGATATGGGCGGCTTTGAAATTGCGGAACAATTAAGCGAAGATACCTTAATCATATTTGTTACCACTCATGACGAGCTTGTATACTCATCACTAAAATTCCGCCCCTTCAGGTTTATAAGAAAGACATATCTTGAAGAGGAGCTGCCTGAAGCATTAGAGGAAATCAATAAAGAAATCGCAAAACGGGGTGCAAGCAGCAAATTTGTTCTTCAAACCAAAAACGGGGAAGCTTTGCTTAATGTGAGCAATATAAAATACATAGAAATATACACTCATTCCATATGGGTTTACACAGTGTCGGGAGAAATATTGGAGTGCTACGGGAGTCTTGCCGCAATGGAAAAGCAGCTTAACGAATTTGACTTTGTCAGAACGCATAAAAGTTATCTTGTAAATTGCCGATATATTTTCTCTATTGAAAAAAATCGAATTATTCTTGACGACAAAACCGAAATTCCTCTTAGCAGGTACAAGGTTGATGCAGTAAAAAGTAAATTTAAAAATCATTTACGGAGTATGATATGAATGATGTTATTGAAATAGCCGCTTCGCTTGCAAGCAATTGTATTTATTTAAGATTGTGCAACGGCTTTTTGGAATTAAAAAGCAATAGACTTAAATGGTTAAAATCAGCAGCGTTTATTGTTTTAACACTAATTACCGATCCGGCTATAGTTAAACTTGAATTAATTAATGATATGTCTGGGTATTGGGCCATGTTTATTATTTTAGTGTATTCGTTATTATTTTTAAAAGGGAAAATATGGGAAAAACTATTGGTTTCGGTTATGCCTGCTCTTATACAGTTACCGATAAGTATGATTACATTAAATATATTTGCCGGCTTGGCAGGTAATAACAGAGCTGCGGCTTTACCCGGGGGATCAATGAGATTTTATGCTTTAGTCGTTTCACAATTATTATTCTTTATTATATGCGAGATTATTATCAAAATTAAGCAAAAACAAGCATATTCGCTTAACATATTTCAGCAGGTTATTCAGTTATCCTGTTTCTTTATATCATTTATTATATCAGCTATGCTTTGGAGTTATACAAGAGAACGATCTGAAGCGTCTTTTTTGTTTGCTGTAATTTTCCTTTTAATTATGTTCCTGAACATTTTACTTTATATTTTAATGAGCAAAATGCAAAAGGACAATGTTACAAAAGAGGAATTTAATCTATTAAAGGCAAGCCTATCATCGCAAGAAAAAATGGCGGTTGAGGTAAGGGAACGCTACACCGAAATGAAAACTCTGCGGCATGATATGAAGCATTATTTTACAGCAGCAGCACAGCTTATATCCGAGAATAAACCGCAGGAAGCCAAAGAGTATATTGAAAGTGTAATCAATGAAAAGATCAACCCGTCCACAGCGGTAATCAATACGGGAAGCGCAGTTATTGATGCGGCGATAAACAATAAATTTACCTCTTGCGCAAATAAGGGCATTGAAATTAAATGCTTGATTGACACACAGTTTGTGGGCGTAAACGATATGGATATAAGCATTTTGCTTTCCAACCTTTTGGATAACGCCATAAACGGATGCGATATGTCCGAACCTAAAATAAACCTTGTTATAAAAAGCAAAAAATCCTTTATCTATATTACCGTAAAAAATAAAATCAACACATCTGTTCTGGACGGTAATCCAAATCTCATTACGAAAAAGGAGGATAAAAGCAATCACGGCTTTGGTATCAAATCGATAAAAAATATCGCAAAAAAATATGACGGCAGCGCAGAGTTCAGTGAGCAAAACGGTTATTTTATTGCCGAGGTGTGGCTGAGAAATACTGAAAATCTGTAAAATTGTGCCGTTTATGATGTGAGCGTGCCGTTGGTGATAAAACTATTGCAATTTTAAATTTGATTGACTATAATGGTGACAAGAAAGAGGTGATAAAAATTATCACTAAGTTTTGTCAAATTATAGTCAATTTTTTTATCCACAAAAATATTTTTCCTGAAGAGCAAAGGGATATATATCAATACGGCTTTGAGCTGTGGGTGTCCTCTGCGTTGGGAATTTTGATAGTGCTTGCCATAGGTATTATCAGCGGAAGATTTTGGGAAAGCGTTATATTTTACATAGTGTTTTGTTTTATCAGACTGTTTAGCGGAGGATTTCATGCTCCCACTTATCTGCTCTGCAAAATAACTCTTGCTGCTGTCTTGATTTTGGTTCTTGTGTTGGATTGGCTGCTTGGCGGCATTGCGGATTATTATTGGAGCATATTATATCTTTACAGTTTGATAATTGTTTGTCGGTTTGCTCCTGTTGAAAATCGCAATAAGAAGCTTACCGAACACGAAAAAGCACGAAGTAAAGTTATATGTATTGTTGAAATGATGATTTGTCCGCTTGTTATGCTTTTATTTAATAGCCTTAACAGCGAACTTGATCATATAGTAGCATTGACTTTGTTTTTTGTGGCAAATTTAATGCTATTGGGAATTATTTACGAAAGGAGAAGGAAGAAAGAATGAAAAAGTCATTTAAAAACACTGTTTTTAAAGCAATAGCAAAAAGCGTTCTTAAAACGGCAGAGAAGACTTGCGGTGCAGCTTCCAATTGGGACTGCTATCAGCCTAAAGAACCGGAAGCGCTGAAGAAGATAATAAAGAAGTAATGTTATTTATCGGCGCATATTGACAAAAGGAGGAAAAGGCTATGCACTTTAAGTAGGTCATATAGCAATACAGTATTATTTAGAATAATGCAAATAATTGATAAGAAAACTAAAAGGCTTATTGTTTCAAATTGTTACCGAACAATATTATAGGAAAGATTGCATATGCAATCAGAAAGGAAACGTAATATGAAAATATTTTTTAAAGTAGCAGCTGCGGCTATGTTTATTGCAATTTTAGCTTCGGTTCAAGCTTATGCCGGAAATGAATCCTTGGCGCACTCGGTTGATCTGATGAGAGATGAGACAATCAAATATTCAAATACTTGCGAAGGTAGACATAAGTATATATGGGGAAACAACAGTCCTTCTTCTGATCAAGGAGTTTGGTTTGTTGCAGAAGTATTTTCCAATGGCAAATGGGTGGAAGATAAGGAAGCACGTGTCCATTTAAAGCCCGGAGCAAGTCTTGAAGAAACAAGTACATATGTATATTCAGGCTCTCATACTTGGCGCCTTAAGTTAGACCCTTATGCCTGGAACTGGGGGTGTACGGCAGTAGGATATATTCGCAACAAATAATTTTTAAGCGGTTCACGAGTGATCCTGTTTTATCGAAAAACAGGATCTCGTTGAACCTGTACAACAAAAATCCTCAAAAAATGAGAAGTAACGGAGGAGAACAAAGGATAAATGAAAAGCAAAAATTACTTTAAGCTATTTGTAAATGACATATTTTTACCGATATTATCAGCTTTGTTTTTAATATACATTAACTGCATACATATCAAATGTATCTCGGACAATGATGGATTAGGTATAATCGGAAAGCTCGCCATGCTGAAGGTGTCACTGTCATCTTCACTTGTATGCTTTGTGTTTTTTGTGTTTGTTTCATATTATTTTATGGATAAGGTGCGCAGCTGCTCCTTGTCAGAATGTGCCAAGGCGACCTGCGGCGGTGCTGCCGGCATATATTTAAAGCAATTTGGCATACTTGTATTATTGGATTTTGTATTTGCCGTTTTTTATTTTTTATATAACATCTGTGCATATTTTGCATGGGACATCGCTCATCCCGAGGTTTTGGGACACATAATAATGTGCTTGTTTTTGTATATATTTATGATTTCCTTGGTTGCAATACTTTTAGGATTTCTTCTTGCTTTGATTTTCAAAAGATTCGGTGCATTTCTTACAATGATTTTGGCTGTTTTTTTGACTTCTCCCATTACGTTATATGTTGTTGAGGGTACATATTATAAACACGGATTTGATGTATTTCCTTTTTACGAGTTAATTTCTCTCTATCCGAGAGGAACCGATTCCTTCCCCGATAATCACATGGGATACTCGCTGCTTCCTGACAGATTTGCCGCCGTTTTCTTTTTCGCAGCATTATTATTAGTTGTAATATCCATAAAGCTCATACGGAAAAAGAGCGTTCTTAAATGCTCGGCAATAGCTCTTTGCGGTGCTGTTTGCTCTGCTTCGCTTATAATTTATCTTTTGCCCGGAGTACACACACTCACAGACAGAAATCCCAATACCTACTACATCGGCGATCTCAATTACTATTATGATAACATCGGCAAGGAAAAAAACGAGGAGGGCGGATTCTCGGTGATAAAGTATGAAATGGATCTTGCCGTGAAAAACGAATTGTCCGCCAAGGTTACCATGACTGTTGACAGTCCTTCTCTTGACAAGTATAAATTTACGCTCTATCATGGCTTCAAGGTAAAAAAAGCCGAAAACCAAGACGGAGATTTGCTCTCGTTCGTCCAAGACGGAGATTACATTGAAGTGTCAAGAGGCGGCAGCACCGCTTCTTCAATAACGCTCACCTATTCGGGATATGACCCGACATATTACTCGCATTATCAAGGAATGTCTCTTTTCGGAAATTTTCCATTCTTCCCGCAAAGCGGATATATGAGCGTTTATGATACGGAACGGCAGGGTTTTTATAGCAACCTTCTTGAAACGCCCACCGAATTTTATGTTACGGTGGATCATCCGAACACTGTATATTCAAACCTTGACCGCATAGACAGAAATGCTTTTCACGGCATATCCGACAGCTGTGTATTGATGTCGGGATTTCTTGACGAGAAAAATATTGACGGCGTTGATGTTGTTTATCCGTATCTTGATGCGGAGCAATTTTCCGAAGAAGGATTGATTTCCGATGTTAGATCTTTTTTGTCATCAAAGCAAGACGATAATGTTGTGAAAAAAATTTTTATTCGCCCGGCCGTCAATATGGGTCCGTATGCACAATGTAATTACTGCTCGGACGGCACTATAGTCTGCCGTCAAATCAGATCACTCTCCATGACTTATCCGAAATGCCTTGTGGCAAACAAGAAGCAATCCTTGTTTATTTTATACAATACTTATGTAAATTATCATTCCGATTTTGACAATCGCTTAATCTATGAGAAAGACGTTTATTCCGATGACAATCCCGGCTTAGCTATGATGCTTCAAAATGCGATCGATGCAGCAAGCGAGGATGAGGTTTTGAAAAAAATTGAAGAGTATTTAAACGATGATTCCGATACAAGAGACTATGAAGAAGCACTTTCAAGCCTAATACAGGTAAAAGGAGACCGATAATGTTAAAAATAGAAAATTTATGTAAAGGCTTTGGTAAAAAGACAGTTCTCAACAATTTAAGTCTGACTCTGAATTCGGGGATTTATGGATTGTTGGGACCTAACGGCGCAGGAAAAACCACCTTTATTCGCTGTATTACACAGCTATATTCCATTCCCGACATTAACGCAATATTATATAATGGCACACCAATAAAAAGTCAAAAGAATTATTTATCCCATATTGGCTATTTGCCCCAGAAATTCGGATTATTTCGAGATCTTACCGTATATGAGGCAATGGAAACATTGGCTATCGAAAAGAAATTATCCCGCAATATAATGAAATATGAAATTTGCCGTTGTGTGGAAGCTGTTAATTTGAGCGACAGGATAAAGTCCAAGGTAAAAACTCTTTCCGGCGGTATGATAAAAAGGTTGGGTATTGCTCAGGCACTTCTCGGTGATCCTGAAATATTGATTTTTGACGAGCCGACCGCAGGACTTGACCCCGAGGAAAGGCTGCGATTTAAGCTTATAATCTCCGAGCTTGACCGTGATAAGACGGTAATTATTTCCACACATATAGTGAGCGATATTGAAGCGATGTGCGATGATGTTATCATTCTTAATCGCGGCAGCGTGGTTTTGGAGGGTTCATCTCAAGAAATAATCAAAACCGCAGAGAATAAAGTATATCTTGTTCCGCAGGAGGAAGTAAAAAATATTGACGGAAAGCATTTCATACAATCGCAATATCAGGACGGCGAAAGAATTGTGTGCAGGATTATCTGTTCTAAAAACATGAATTACGAAAGAACTATGCCCACCTTAGAAGACGGATATATATACTGCCTTAGGAGGGATGAGCTTTGATATGGAACCGTATTTTTCTGCACCTTAAAGGGCTTCGCCTTTTTGCACTGGTTCCGCTTATACTTGTGTTTATTGTTCTGCCGCTGGTATTTATTCCGCTTATTGATTATTATGGAGCAACGGAGAATATGTATGTGATGATATTGCAATATTCTCAGGCGACAATCCCCATTTTTTCGGTTTGGTGGATCATATTCATTTCACGGGAATATATTGAGAACGATGGAAATGAGCTGTTATTTACCTTTAAGTCAAGGATAATGCTGCCCGAATATTTGATTTTGTTCGCAGCTTTTATGCTTTGCACATTTGTGTTGTTTCTTATTCTTTCAGCATATTTTTCGTCTATCCTGCTTGAATATATCCGTATACTGTGCATTTGCATAATGTACCTTGGATTTTCATATGCGGTTATGTATATTACAAGCTCAATGTCTCTTACGTTATTAATTTTAACTGCCCATTCAATGCTCAATCTGACCGTACCCAACGATAATCCGAATTTGTTTTTATATAATTCAAATATACATTTCGGGTTAAGGATATTTGAATCGGTCAGCCTTCCGCAAATCATAGTTGGCTGTGTTTTGCTTACAGTAGGGTATGCTGCAAACAAAAAATACGTCAGGTATAAATGAGCGCAGATTTATACAAGTGTGATTTTGATTTTGTCAATATCACTTGACACAATTTACACAAAGAATTTCAGCAAGTTT
>CAZRRT010000002.1:29305-80081 GCA_964602605.1 uncultured Ruminiclostridium sp. | reverse complement strand
AATATCTGATACATTTGCTCCTGAACCTTTTGGTTGCGCTGAGCCTCGATTTGATTGCTTATATCGTCTATTGCGGAATAGATTACCGTTTGATCCTCCTCTTTTCTTACGCTGTATTTTGTTCTGAGCCAAAATTTGCTGCCGTTGGGCTTGGTGCAGTATTGAGTGTATTCTCCTTCCTGCCCTGCTTCAAGCTTGTTGTTGGCAATAAACTCTTCGGAAATGGATTTGTCTAATATAGGGCGGTCCTTGCTGATTCCGAAAATGGTATATATATTGTCGCTGGCGTAAACAGGAACGGGAAATCCGTTGTCCAATTTGTATATTCCGACGCCAACGGGGATATTCTTAACGGTTCTGCGTATAAGTCCGTCCATATTTTCGGCTTTTCTGCGGGCTTCCACTTCATCGTTTACCATATTTATGGTGCAAAGAGATTTCAGCACCTCGCCTGTATTGCTTCTTGTAAGGGAAATGGATATCTTGCACCATTTATATGTTTTATCCGCCATTTCCATACGCAGCACAACGGAGCTTGATCCGTTGGAATCGTCCGAATTATTTAAGTCCTCCATGAATTTGGTGAAAATTTCCCGATCCGCAGGATGTATCGCCAATCCCTTAACATAATTTTCCTTTTCGGCAAACATAGATTCGGACAGCATTCCCGCTGCGTACATATAAATGGAGGGGGAAACGGTTACCTTGTCCGTAATATGATCCAATTCTATGACGGTTGTGTTGGTCTGCTCCGCAACGGTTCTGTACAGGCGGTTTAATTCTGCCACTTCCTCCGACGTGGTGGAGCTGTCTATACGGTCCATATTGCGGTAGAACAGCATACAAACATTGGCTGCGGAACGAACCATTACCATACCGAATTTTACATACTGTCCCTCCGTACGGGGAACAGCTAACCTTATTTCGTCGTATGCGTCGGTAAAGTCGGGATTTCCCGCAGGCGCATTGAAAAGCTTTCTTGCTCTTTCCTTGTCATCGGGGTGAATAAACTTCTCCGTCCAATCATTTATTATATAATCAAGGCTTACAGGTCTTGCATTTTTTGCCTTTTGTGGATTGGATCTGCAGGAAACAAGCAGAGAGGATCTGTTGCGGTAATCCACTTTGAAAACCTCGTCGTACAAGCCTCTTAATGCGTTTGCTTTTCTTTCCGCTATGCGGCTTTTTGCCTCGGCTCTCTTTAAGGTTACGTCCTGAGCAACCACAATGTAGTTCTTTTCCTGCTTTTTTCCGCTGTCTATTTCAGTTAGGTGAATTTTGACAACGCTTTCCGATCCGTCGACTTGCATTATGCTTAAATCAAGGTTGTCTTCCTGATTTTCCAAGAAATTTTTAAGAATTTTTTCAAGCTTTGGATCGTTTTTGCCTTTGGTGTTTAATACTTTAAAGAATGTGTTGTTGGCATAGGGCAAAGTAATATCGCTGTCGGTTTTGGCAATCAACGCCAAACCGCCGTCAAAATTGCTTACCAGCTGATTTATCTGATAAACCGTTCTGTGCTGCTCGGTTATATCGTCTAAAAGAACTAAGTAGCGGTGCTTTTCTTCATCATAGGATTTTGTGGGAACTAAATTATATTCCACCCAAGTTTCAGATCCGTTTTCGTTTAAATTGCAGCACTGAAAATGAACCGTTTCTCCCGATAAAATCTTTTTCTTTACGGATAGGACGTCGTCAGGAGTAAGCAGGCTCTTGATATGCTTCACCAAATCTCCGCCTGTGCCGAATCTCTCACCGATCAGCTTCCAAAAGCCGTCGTTGCTGTATATAATTTCAGTATGGAAATTCTTGGATATATCCGCAATAAGAACACCGGCGTTTATGCTGTTCATTGTAATATCCACTCGCTCTTGTGTGTGAGCAAGCTCCTGCGCCGCCTTCTTTTCTGCGTCGATATTGTTGATAATGCCTATTAGGCGGGTGCGGTTTTTGTTTTCGTCAAAGGCTTGGGTTTTGGTAACTCTGCACCAGGTATAGCCGCCTCGGGTATTTTTTATTCTCAGCTCCACCGATGTTCTTTCTGTGCGGGTGCTGCGTCTGAATCTTTTCAAGCGTTCAACATCGTCGGGGTGAACAATAGACTCAAGCCCATCTTTAGACTTTATCATTTCCACCAATTCGTCCGCATCGAAATCATATTCGTCGGTGTCGCCTGCACAAATAGAGCCGTTGCCCACAAAGTCCACATCCACGGCTACCGCTCCCGTGGCGTCAAGTATATTGCTTATTTGATCCTTGGATTGACGTATAATTCGGTCGCTTTCTATCTGATCGGTAATATCGTTAAAGGCTATGCAGAATATGGGGCTGTCTTCCGTACCGCCCAATTTTCTGTGAATACCGTCTAAGTAAAGCATTTTTCCGTTTTTGTCATAACGGCGGACAACCGCTCTCACCGCTTTGTCGGTTCTTGCCGCTTCAATACAGGCATTTTTTGATATTTCCATGTCCTCAGGCTTTAACTTTTCCCAAACGTCAAAATGCTCTCCGCTGAAATCGGAGGGAGTATATCCCATTATCTGCATATATCCCTCGTTAACTCGGATAACCTCCAATTTTCCGCCGTTCAGCTCGTAAATACCCAAACCGCCGAACACGCCGCTGATAAGCTTTGAAACCAATGCGTTGCTGCCTAAAATTTCATTTACCTCTTCGCCTATCTTGTATCTTTCCATTTTGTTATCCAAGGGAGTGACATTTTCCGCAGCGATTATTTTGGTAAACTCTTCCTCGCAAACCGGCTTTGCAAAATAATATCCCTGAATATAAGAGCAGCCTATGCTTGCCAAAAATTCATACTGTTCCTTTGTTTCAACGCCCTCTGCCAGCATAGGAACGTTCAGCCATTTTGACATTCTTGCAACAGAGGTGACGATTGTGCCTACTCTTTCGTTTTTCTCAAAGCCCTCCATAAACTTCATATCCAACTTTAATATATCTATGGGTATGTCTTTAAGGGTGTTAAGGGAGGAATAGCCGCTGCCGAAATCGTCCATTAAAATGGGGTAGCACTTATCTCTCAGCTTTTTTATGGTATCCAAAAGCTGAGCGGGATTATCGTTATATGCGGTTTCGGTAACTTCTATTCTGAAGCAGGAGGGGGATACTCCGTACTTATCGGTAAGATTGCTGATAATATCATACAGCTTGGGATTGTACAGGCTCATACGCGAGATGTTTACCGATATGGGGAACTGAGGCAGACCCAATTTGCTGCGCTTTTGCTGATATATGCAGACCTGCTCCAAAATATATAAATCAAGCTCCGCAATAAAACCGTTTTTCTCAAATACGGGTATAAATTTTCCCGGAGGAATCAGCCCTTTTGTGGGGTGCTTCCAACGTACCAGCGCCTCTGCGCTGACAAATCTTTTATCCCTTATTCCGTAAACGGATTGGTAGTATATGCAAAACTCGTGATTTGCAACAGCTCTGTGAGCCTCGTCGCAAATTTCCTGCTCCTCCAGCATTTGCAGGCGCATACGGTCGTCGTAAAAGGCAACGTGACGGTTAAAGCTGCCCGTTATACTGCGGCACGCCATCAGCGCACGGTCGCACACGTCCTCTATTTTTGTTTCCTTGTCGGTAATAAGATATATTCCCACATAATACTGAACGTCGTGAGAAATTATCCTTGAGTTTTTAATTTTATCCTTAACTGAATTTATAAGAGTTTCCGCAGTTAATTCTCCCCAAGGTACGATTATGGCAAAGCTATCGGCGTGAAATCTTGCGTAAACGCTGTTTGCGGGAGCAATGGCACGAATGGTTTCAGCCACTATGTTAAGCACTCTGTCGCCTGTTTCTCTGCCCATAATGTCATTAATGAGCTTAAATCCGCCTACGTTAAAGCGCATTACCGCATACTGCACCTGCGGGTTGTTGTCGATAAGCCTTTTTGCGTTGATAAAGAATGCGCTGCGGTTGTAAAGCCCTGTAAGAGGATCGTAATATGCGCTGGTCTTTAACTCCTGTTCATATTCTTTTTCCTTGGTAATGTCGTTTACAAAGGCATAAAGGGTTAAAACTCCGTCGTCGCCTTTCATAACCTGTCCCCGAAGCATTACCCAAAGCAGATTGCCTTTATAATCCTTGCAGCGGAACATACGCTCCACCAATCCGCTTGTCAATGCACAGGTGTCGAATTCTTTTTTAAAGCTTTTTATATCCTCTTTGTTTTTCAATCTTGAAGCGGGATTTTCCACCAGCTCGGTAAGATACCTGTTGTAATCGGAGCAGCCCATCATAGCGGCTAATCCTCTGCTGCAATAAAGCACCTGCAAATCGCCGTTTAAATCCTGCTCGCACAGCGCAATTCCGCCGGGAGCGTTATTTATCATACTTTCCATACGGACTTCGTTGCTGCGCAGCTTTTCCTTTGCCTCAGCCGCTTTAAGCTCTTGTATCTTTTCCTCGTTTATGTCAAGGAAAACGCAGTACATATCACATTTCCCGTTGTTTTCTCCCAATCCCGAGGCAATGACTCTCACCCATTGAGTGCGGTTTTGCGGTTTTGCGGTTTTAGCTTCCGCTTTATTTTTGTCAGAGCTTTTGCGTTTTTTTGAATCATCCGATTTATCCTGTGCGGAATCCACCTCTATGGAGAAATCATAACTGATTCGGCTTCCGTCCTTCGCCTTATTCATAAAATTCTTAAGCCACTGAGGTTTTTTGGATTTTTTAAATTCCTTGACAAATTCATCATCACTCATTCCGAAAAGCTTTGGCACGGACTTGTTGTAATATGTGCATTCTGCGGTATGTCCGTCGGTTTCTATAATAGCAACTCCGCCGGGCAGATTGCCCATAAGTGCGGATAAATGCCTTTCGGATTTGGCTTCCGATTTAAGCTTTAAGTTTTCCGCTCTGACATTGTCAAGCTCAAGCTGACGAATAACGCTGTTAACTCTTTTTTCAACGGTTTTAATATTAAAGGGTCGGCAGATAAAATCAACTGCGCCAAGCTCAAAGGCTTTGTATTCCGCCTCCGTATCTCTGTCCGAGGTGATGACGATAACGGGAATGAACTTAAGTCTTTCGTCCTTCCGCATAATTTCCAAAACCTGATAGCCGTCCATTTCAGGCATAAGTATATCCAAAAGAACCGCATCGATGCTGTCGTTTTCTCCCATAACCTTAAGCGCTTCCTTGCCGCTTTGAGCAGTGAGAATGTTGTAACTGTTTTTAAACAGCTCCGAGATCAATTCGATATTATGAGGAGAATCGTCAACAATGAGAATAGTGCGCTGATAATTATTCATAACCGCTACCTCTTGAAATCATCTTGAAATTATTTTGAATAACCTGCTTTTCCGTCAAATAAAATAAAAAAAAGAAAACAACCTACGCCGTACTCCAATCTTATAAGGCGGGGAACATCTTAGATTTAGCAGGGAAAAACCTTCGCCAAACCTTGAAATCTTAATGCAAATATTTAAGCTTGTTTAAGCTGCACTTTAACAAAATAGGTAAATTATTTACAAAAACAGGGTATAAACCGATTACATTTTGAGTATAATATAACAAATAAACAAGCGTATGGTTATAGTAAGTTATTATAATTCTACAACTAAATAAAATAAATGTCAAGTAGCTGCAAGTACAATTATAAATGTTTTAATATGTGTATCTTTACAATAAATAAAATAATTTGGTCAAAATGCTTGACAATGCTGCTGCGTTGTGATATAATAATTGAGTGCTAAAAAAAGAGATCGCGGAGTGGAGCAGGGGTAGCTCGTCGGGCTCATAACCCGAAGGTCGAGGGTTCAAATCCTTCCTCCGCAACCAGTCGCAAGGCGACCCCTAATATGCTCCCAGCAAGCAGGGAGCATATTTTTATGTTATTTCTCAAAAATCTTATCTTAATAATAACACAAATAAGAACGCTAATTTTGATACAAGTTCAGCGTTCTTTATTTTTGCTTAAAAGTCATATTTTATGTGCTTTTTAGTCATTTTATAATTTTAACGGAATTATTAAGCCGCTGCAAGAAGGATTTTTCGCTTATTTCTTTATAAAAATGTGTAGATAACGCTTACAGCCGTAACAGATAAAATTATTCCAAGTGAAATAAGCAGACAGATAAGTGAGTTTGTAAATATGCTTGCGGCAACAACACCGATACCGCCGATAATAAGGCATAAGCCTGCGAATCTTTGGCTCTTTTTCCATATATCCTCATTATCCATACTTTTATTAGTCCTTAAACCAATCAAATGATTTTTACGCAGCTTGGGCATACTGTTTCCCAATACTATCATTGCTATTCCTATAACAGCAAATATTACCGAGTTTATATCAACAGATATTGCCGACAAATTTTCGGCGCTGATAAAATCGGCATATAAAAAATAAACGGTCATAGCGTTAAAAATTGCAAGAGCAAATATTCCTGTCAAAATGCAGATTTTTTCGTTGTTTCCTTTTCCGCCGTCTTCCGCTTTTGAGCTTAGCTTCGCAGTAATAAGCATAATTGCTCCGAATATAACGGTTGAAACAGGAAAGACAAGGGTTTCGTACTTACTTCCCCAGCGGTCCGCATTTCCGTTTATGTCAAAATGAGCGGGAATTTGGTCGGGTAAAAACTGCAATGCAGCTATTACTGCTAACAAGGGCAAAAACATCAGAATGTAAAATACTGCCTTTTTTGTTTTCATAGCTTATCTCCTTTCAAGCTGTCAATCCACATTATTGCTTCATCAAGAATGGTTAAATTAAGCTCGTAATATATAAAATTCTTGTATTTGGTTTCGTAAATCAAATCCGCTTTTTTCAGCTTTGCCAAATGATACGATAAAGCTTGCGGCGTCATATTAAGATATATCGCCAAATCACCGGAGCTGATTTTTCCTTCCTTCAGCTTAATCAGAATCTTTCTTCTCGTTTCATCTGCCAATGCAGACAAAACCTCATTTATTGCCATTTTTTCACCTGCAACCTATTTAAAATTTTCTTTAAATAGATTATAGCATAAAGATGTTTAATTGTCAATTTCTATTTAAAAAACTTTTTAAATAGTTCAAATTGTCGAAAAAGCCTAAATTTAAATCATAGGCTTAAAATTGAGATAAGACTCTGCACGAATTTTGTTTTTAGGCAAAAATATTAACCCCCATTGGTAAACAAACAGGGGTTAATATGAGAAAGGAGGTATAGAAAATGTCGGGTTTTTCAGCTAAAACGAAATATCTTTTGAAAAACCGCAATTTCAGCATTATTATTTAACGCAAAAATTTGTGTCAGTCAATATCGCTTTTATTGGAATCGTCTTGCTCCTGCTGCTTTCTGGCTGCCTTTCTTGCCGCTTTCTGCTGTTCCTTTTTCTTTTTGCTGATGTTGGAATAAATTAACGCTGCGGCTACGCAAGCCACTAAAACAATTCCTACTATTATAAGAGGAAGAGCGTCCGTTCCAACTCCGGTATTTAAGTTAACCATACTATCTATAAACATATTTTTTTCCTTTCTTTTATTTTTTATATTTTTATATTCAATTCCTTATAATCGGAACTGCTTTTTTATTTAATATCATTGTAACATAATTACCCGTAATAAAGAAGTCATTATTTTTTTGAAAAAAGTTTCACAATTTTTAAATATTACGGGTTTCATATTGAAAAATACTATTATTGCCCATAAAAGCATTTCTGATTATTTTTCAACTCCCTCTCTGCCCGTGAGAAATTTAATGGCTCTTTGAACGGAGGTTCTCACGTGCTCCATATCCTCGTTGTGGAGAGAGCCTGCGTTGCGGTAGTCAAAGCTTTTGCAGAACAGCTCCACATCTGCGGTAAGCTGTTTCATATAATTATCGGTAAGCTGCTCCAAATCGTTTTTAAACTTGGCAAAATCTCCCTTTGGCATATGCCGGCTTCCTAAAGAAAGCAGCAGCTTGTAGTGGGGCAGACAAATATATTCCTGCCTTTGAAACAGCTTTTGAAATGCGGGATCTTTTATATACATCTGAAAAACGGTTTCAAGTGTGTGTTCTATTCCCCAGTTAACCTTGCTGCATACAAAGCAGGTAGTTCCCGTCTGCTCCGTCTTTTTGCCTTTTCCGAAGGGCATAGGCAGCTTTGAGCCGAAAAGCTCCTTTTCCTTTTCCGCCATATGAGTGCTGAGCATAAGGGCAAGGGACAGACGGTTGTTTTGCTGCAGCAGCATATTGTAATGAGTATGGCAAAAACCCAAACGGTTGGTTTCTATTCTCACATCAGGCTCCATCATAGCCGCTCCCATTATGTATTCGCTGATATGCTGTTCAATTCCGTCGCGCAGACGGCAGACAGGGCAGCCCTCTCTTGGACCGAACACGTCGTTTACGGGAATTGTCAAAATACTTTCACGCATTTTTCGTTGCTCCTTCAAAAATTTTTTTACATTTATATTGTGTTTTCTTTTATATTGTATTATAATATTGATAAATAATCAAGAGAAAAAGAAAGAAAAATAATAAAAAATGAAATATATCGTAAAATGCAGCTGCCTTGATTTAAGTCAAACCTTGTTTTGCGGACAGTGCTTTCGCTTTATTCAAAAGGATAAGGACATATTCGAGGGCTTTGCGGGAGATAAATTTGTAAGATTAAGACAGTTAGACGACGGAATAGAAATTGAAACAAGCGAAAAGGATCTGCCCTATTGGAAAAACTACTTTGATTTTGATTTGGACTATGAAGAAATTAAAAAACGCTTTTGCGCCGACAAAACCTTAAAGCTTGCCTGCCGGGGACGGAAAATAAGAGTGCTGAGGCAAGAGCCTTTTGAAACGCTGATAAGCTTTATTATATCGCAAAATAACAATATAAAGCGGATAACGGGGATAATAGACCGACTGTGCGAGAATTTCGGCAAAAAAACAAAACAGGGATACGCCTTCCCCGCACCTTTGGATTTAAAAGATGTGACAGCCGAGGATTTGTCGCCTTTAAGAGCGGGCTTCAGAGCAAAGTACATAGCGGACGCAGTACAAAAGGTGAACAGCGGAGAAGTGGATTTTGAAAAAATAATGCTTATGCCCGACAATGAGGCGAGAGAGGCTTTAAAGACAATAAAGGGCGTGGGGGACAAGGTGGCGGACTGTGTTCTGCTGTTCGGACTGTACCGCCTTTCCTGCGTTCCGAAGGACGTGTGGATAAAAAGAGTTAACGAATATTACTACCCAAACGGCTATCCCCAATGTATGAAAAGCTATGAGGGTATAGCGCAGCAGTATTTGTTTGACTTTGCAAGAAACGATATGGAGCTGTGATTTGCTTTATCTGAATTTATAATAATATACATTGATACAGAAAGGAAATAAATTTAATGAAATGTAAGGTATGCGGCGCAGAAGTATTGGAAAACAGCAAGTTTTGCGGAATTTGCGGCACAAGAATCGAATTTGATTCAAACGATTTACAAAATCAAGAAAAGAAAATCAATATAGATAATTTGCCCTCAGATGACGATGTTATCATTATCGGAGATGATGACAGCGAGGACAGTGAAAACAGTGCAAGCTCAATTTCCGAGAAGGAACAAAACGATTTTGCAAATTCCTCCTTGCAGCAGCCCGATACTGTAACAAATAACAGCGTTAACAGTATGGGCAGCAAAGAAACACAAGGGGAGGAATTATTATCAACAAAAGAAATTACAGAGGAGAATAACAGCTCCAAAGACAGTATTGGGGATAATAAAGACGCCGTTAAAGAAAATAACGGAAATCCGTCTGTAAATCCGCAAGCGTCGGAGGATAAATCCAAAGCTCAAAATCCCCAATACGGCTATTACAATCAATATCAGCCATATCCCCCCTATCCTCCTTATCCCTACCCCTATTATACCGAAAATAATCCAAATCCCAAGGAGGAAAGCGGCAAAAAGGATGTAAAGAAGGAAAAACGTGTTGTTTCCTTGGGCGTTGCAGTATTTTGTATAATCGCAGTTTTTGTTTTTGCGGTAATTTGCGGTTATTTAGCTGAAACCTGCTTGAGAAACGGAATAAATCCTTTTCGCCCAAATTCGGTAATTGAATACGTCAATGAAATTGGGAGTATATGGAGTATATTTTAAATGGTAAATATAGGCAACAGCTGGGACGAGATTTTGGCGGAGGAGTTTAAAAAGGACTATTATTTAAAATTAAGGGAATTTTTAAAATACGAATACAGCCATTACACCGTTTATCCCAATATGAACGATATTTTCAACTCTCTAAAATACGCCGATTACAACGGCTTAAAAGCGGTAATAATAGGTCAAGATCCCTATCACGAGCCAAATCAGGCTCACGGTCTTGCCTTTTCCGTAAAAAAAGGAAATCCCATTCCTCCCTCTCTTCAAAATATATACAAGGAATTGGAAAGCGACTTGAATATACCTGCTGCAAGTCACGGGGAGCTTACCTGCTGGGCAAAGCAGGGGGTTTTGCTGTTAAACAACGCTCTTACCGTAAGAAAAGGGCAGGCAAACAGCCATAGAGGAAAAGGCTGGGAACAGCTTACCGACGCAATAATAGCAAAGGTTAATCAAAAGCCCCAGCCTATAGTATATTTGTTATGGGGAGCAAACGCAAGGGAAAAAACAAAGCTGATAAACAATCCCAAGCATTTGGTATTAACCGCCGCCCACCCAAGCCCCTTGTCGGCTTACAACGGCTTTTTCGGCTGCAAGCATTTTTCTAAGGCTAATAAGTTTTTAAGAGATAACGGCGTTGGGGAAATAGATTGGAGAGTGGAATAATACGGCAGCTTTAAAATGATTTGTTACAATACTGTAGTGACGGCTAAAAACCTTGTTTAGAGCAAAATCGGTATTTGATTTTAATTTTTCGCTGTCGGTTATTGGCTTTTTTAAAATTGTTGTGCTGTTGGATTATGTTTTTCAACGATGTTACGAATCATATTGCTTTATTTAAAACTTTTTACAATTTCACGATTTTGGCAGCAGAATCCTTAAAAAGCAAACAGCTAATCCGATTAACAATAACAAGTAAAAAAATAAGGGACTTTTTACAGCCCCTTATTATTTTAGCGTTTATGTAATTATATCCGCATATCAGTTATTGTCGTCCTCTTCAATAATATTGCCGTCTTTCCATGTGTTGCCGTACTTTTCGGAAAATTCCTTATCAAGCTTGCTTTGATTTTCTCTAAGTCCTGCGTTTATTTGATCTATTACGGAAGGCTTAGGCGTTTTGGAAGATGTGGAAGATGAACCGGTTGAAGCGGCGGAAGAAGAATCGGTTTTTGTTTCCTCTGTTTTCTTGTCGGAATCCGAGCCGTCGTCCTCTACAATAGCTCCGTCCTTCCACTTGTTGCCGTATTTCTTGGAAAACTCTGCGTCAAGCTTCTTTTGATTTGCAGCAAGCTCATCGTTTATCTTGTCGATCTCGGAGCGAGTGTCCTTATCGGTGGTTTCGTCTGCAAGAGCGGAGTCGATTTTGCCGCTTAAGCCCTTGTTTAAAATAGAAGTGTTGGCGGTCATATTGGAAAGCTTTTCTTCCTTATCGGAGGTGTCAACGCCCCTTGCCTTGTCCAAGCTGATTTCGGAGGCTAAAACACGAGCCTCTCTTTGAGTTGCGGAGCTGGAGCTGAGCAATAATCTCATAGTGGATACATCGCTGCCGAAAAATGAAGCAAAATCAACCGTGTCGGTTCTGCCGCCCAACATACCGTTAATAAGATTTCCTGCGTTGGATATATTGCCGGAAATGCTTGCGGCGGTTGCCATTTGTCCTTTTATTTTGTCAACTTGTTTTTGTTTGGCTTCATCAGAGGCGGAAGTATCGCTTTCGATAGCGGAAAGCTTGTCGGAAAGTCTGCTCAAAGCAGCATTGGCAACAGAATTTCCCGTAACGCTTGATACGCCCGAATTTAACAGATTGTTAACAGAACTCATAATATATTCCTCCTAAAACAAAATAATAAAGCGGAAAAAATGACATATTATTCCGAATATTGCAATTCATCACTTATTATATCGACTGACTTTATATATAGTTTAACATTATTTCCTTTATTTGTCAACCGCCGATGTACAATTTCAGACGAATTATTCTGTAATAATTGTTAAAAATGACAATAAGGAAATTGGGGAATAAAGCATTGCATAGCCGAATATCATAAAACCATTGACAATACAACATATAAATGCTAAAATAATATAAAATCAACAAAAGCAAACAAGAAAAGGAAACGATATGAAAAGATCTCAAGACAGAATCGAACACGATGAAAAAATGAAAAAATTGGTAAGGAGAAATTGGATATTGATGGCAGTTTCTCTTATGTTGGCGGTGCTGGTATATTTCCTTTTCAGATAACGGAGAATGCAGCCTTTAATAATCACAAAAAAGCAGACGTTTTTTGGCTTAAATTTAAACGTCTGCTTTTAATATTCAGAAATATTTAACTATCTGCTCCTTGCAAGCAGGCTTTGTGGAATTTTCAGCGGGATGGCCTATCGCCGCAATTCCGTATACAATGTGATTATCGGGAATTTGGTATTTTCTAAGCAGGGTTCTTATTTGAGGATCGTCGCAAATTCCCTGAAGCTGATTTATCCAGACAGAACCAAGTCCCAAGGAATGAGCCGCCAAAAATATATTTTCAAGAGCGCAGGCATTGTCCTCCCTGCCAAATCTTGAATCCTTTTCGTTTGAGGGGATAATCAGCACCTTTGGGCAGTACATATTGTAATTATCTCTGCCCAAGACCTTTCCTATTGCTTGCGCCAATTCCTTAATATCCTCCTCTTTGGTGAGAACGGTAAAGCGGCGGGTTTGAAGATTCATTCCCGTAGGCGCATATACTCCCGCTTTTACTATTTCTTCAATATCCGAAGCTGAAACAGACTGCTCCGTAAAGCCTCTTACGCTTCTTCTTGTAAGCAGATTTTCCATTGCTTGATTCATAGCGGATTTTCCCCTTTCCGATAAATAATTTATTTTAATCTCCCGTAGACTCTCTTAAAACAAGGCTGTGTGGAAGCAGATACACGCTTTTGTCGGGAATATCGGTTTTCATATTGCCAATAAGCTTTTCCACCACAAGCTTGCCCTGCATATAACAAGGCTGTTCCACTGTGGAAAGGTGAGGCACAAATATATGGGAATAGGCGATATTGTCAAATCCGAAAAACAGCAGGTCTTTTCCAATAGCCACTCCCTTTGATATGGCGTAGTTCATAGCGCCGATTGCTATCATATCGGATATGGAAAAAATAGCAGTAGGTGGATTTTCAAGCTCCAAAAGATATTTACAGCCGCTGGTACCCGACTCGCACTCATAAGTGCCGAAATAAACCAACCTTTCGTCATATGGAATGTTGTGTTCCTCCAACGCCTGACGATAGCCCTTTTCACGGTCGATAGAGCTTTGGCTTCTTGTTTCTGTGGATATTAGACCTATCCTCTTGTGTCCCTTGCTTATCAAATAATTTACGGCGTCCCTTCCCGCCTTAACATTGTCAATAGATACGGTAAGCACGTTGCAGCCGTCCTTTCGTTCAAGGCAAAGAGCTACATTGTTGTTTTCCGCTAACTTTGAAATAGTGGCGGCGTCCTGCTTGACGCCAAGCAAAACCACCCCGTCTACCGAATGGGACATCATCATTTTTAAAAGGTGCATTTCGTGTTCCGGATCGTCGTGGGTGGTGGCTATAAGAATATCGTAGCCTTGAGTAAAAGCCGCCTCGTCCATACCTCTCAACACTTCTGCGTAAAAGCTTTCGCCTGCATCGGAGATTATAGCCAATATCCGTTTTGTTTCGCTTTTCCTCAAATCTCTGCCTAAAAAGTTGGGACTGTAGCCTAACTGATCCATTATTTTGGTTACCCGCTCCACCGTTTCGTCCGAAACGTTGGTGTGCTTGTTGAGAACTCTTGAAACGGTTGCCACGGATACATTGGCAGCTTTTGCAACGTCTTTGATTGTGATAGCCATGTTACCTCCGATTTATATTTAAAATTTTTAATATATTAAAACCAAATATATGGTTGTATTTAAATAATGTAATCGTATACTTTCAGAAATGTAAATCAGAAATGTAAATATTCTAAAAATCAAGGATAGCAAAGGACCTTTTTTAGCGTAAACATTTACATAAAAACTCAAAAAAGAAAAATAAGAAACACTTCCCTAATATAACATTTATTATTATTTTACCATAACAAAGCAATAAAATCAAGTAATATATTAAACAAAAAATCTGTTGCTAATATTGCTCGATAATGCTTATTAACAAAATCAATAATTCCTTTATATTGTTTTCTTAGTATTAAAATTCTTGTAAGTTAAACCGAAAAAATAAATATTTAAAATATGTGATTGTGGAAATTTACAATACTATATTATTAAATTTGTGAATTATATTACTTTACATTTGTGCTAATTTAACTTAAAATATATAATATAAAGTTTTACTATTTAAGCTTATTTTAATTATCATTTTTGTAATTCTAAAACAATAAATTGAGCTTTCTTACGTTTTGCTTGTTTCAGATAATTTCAGGAGGATAAAATGATCAAAAAAACGGTTACGATGAGCGATATTGCCGCAGAATTGGGCTGCAGCACAGTCACTGTTTCCAAAGCCTTGGGAGATAAGGACGGAGTAAGCGACGATCTGCGTCAGCGCATTAAGCAAAAAGCAAACGAAATGGGCTATCGTGTAAGCTATGTTGCAAAAAATTCAAAGGAAACCGCTACCTACAACATAGGCGTTTTGGTGGCAAAGCGTTTTATAAGTGACGCCAGCGCATTTTATTGGGTAGTTTATCGTAATATAGTAGAGCTGCTGAAAAAGCAAAGCTATTACGGAATATTGGAGGAGGTTTCCGAAAAGGACGAGCGAATGGGTATTATGCCCAACTCCGTTTCCGACAAAAAGATAGACGGAATTATTGTGTTGGGACAGTTTTCGGATCAGTATGTGGAGAATATGCTTGCCGCACAAATTCCCATAGTGTTTTTGGATTTTTACAGCAGCCGTTCCGATGTGGAAACGGTGCTGTCCGACAACTTTTTCGGTTCTTATTCCATAACAAATTATCTGATAGACAAAGGACACAAGAGAATAGGCTTTATCGGTTCCATTACCGCCACTTCAAGCATTCAGGACAGATATATGGGATATTACAAATCTCTGTTGGAGCACGGAATTTCCCTTAGGGACGATTGGATAATCGAGGACAGGGACAGCGAGGGGGTAAACTTTAAATCGATTCACTTCCCCGATGAAATGCCTACCGCTTTTGTCTGCAACTGCGACAGAATCGCATATCAGGTAATAAATCAACTAAAGGTAATGGGCTATCGCATTCCCGAGGACATTTCAATAGTGGGCTACGACAACCACATATATTCCACTATCAGCAATCCTCGCATAACCACAATGGACGTTAACAGCTACAGAATGAGCAGCGAGGCGGTTGAAATTATGGTGAAGAAAATCAGGGACAACAACTATCACTGCGGCAGAATTTTAGTAACAGGAAAGCTGTTGGAAAGGGACAGCGTAAGAAATCTGAAAACGGAAAAGCTTGCCTCGGGGAAATAGTTTAGCAAATAGTTAAGCCCCAATGCTTTTATGCTTGTTTATACAAGCTTTTATTGCATATGATAAATAAAAGCATAAATTGTTAAAAGGACTGTTATATTAAAACATTGTTAACTTATTACAAATCATTAAATTTCACAATTTATACTTCAAAAGGAAACGAGTTTAATGCCGTTTCCTTTTTTGTATAAGTTTTTGTATAAGTGTATAAGTTAAATCAGCCAAATGATACGTTATCGTTTTGAAACTAAGCGTATTCTTTGGAATCGATTTAACGTATTATCGAAATACTGAAATGCTGACAGAAAGTATAAGTTAAATTCCTATTTTTACTTTACAAATATTACAAAATATGATATAATACTTTAAAAATGTACTATATTCTATAAAATATTTAAGAGATGTAATTTTCTGCTTTGTGAGGTTAAAGCTAATCGAATATCAATCTTTTTTTAAATTGACATATCCGCAGCTTTAAAAGCGACCACACCCAAAACACAAATAATAATTTCGGTTAACAAAAACAGCGGTAAAAATAATATATGAGAGGTACTTTTTTTATGAAAGTAAAGAAAGCCGTGATTCTTGCCGCAGGCTACGGCACTCGTGTTTTGCCTGCCACAAAGGCTATGCCAAAGGAAATGCTTACCATTGTGGACAAGCCGGCAATTCAATATATAGTGGAAGAAGTTTCAAAATCGGGTATAGAGGATATTCTTATCGTACTCAGCAGAGGAAAATCAGTGGTGGAGGATCATTTTGACCGCTCTCCCGATTTGGAAAAAGCATTGGAAAAATCGGGCAAGTCGGATTTGCTGAATACAGTCACCCAAATACCCAAATTGGCAAGAATACAGTATGTAAGGCAGCAGGAGATGAAGGGCACAGGGGACGCTGTAATGCAGGCTAAAGCCTTTGTGGGAGAAGAACCCTTTGTTGTGCTTTACGGGGACGACGTCATTATCGGTGAAGATCCCGCTACGGCTCAGGTGTGCAGAATTTTTGAGGAAACGGGAAAAGGCACTGTAGCTATTAAAGAAGTTCCCACAGAGTTGGTTATGAAGTATTCAAGTATGAAGGTTTCTCACAGAAAAGACAATGTTTACGATATAACCGATATGATTGAAAAGCCTAAGAAGGAGGAGATGTTCTCCAACTTTTCCATTTTGGGAAGATGCGTTTTGCCGCCTAAAATATTTGATATTCTCCAAGCCTTGCCCGCAGGAGCAGGGGGAGAATATCAGCTTACCGACGCTATGAAACAGCTTGCCCGTTCGGAAGGTATGGCGGGAGTGGACTTTACCGGCACAAGATACGATATGGGAAATAAATTGGGTATATTAAAGGCGGCGATGGAAGTGGGACTTTCTCACCCTGAAATCGGCGGAGATTTTCGCAGCTATCTTAAATCATTGGCTCAAACCCTTTAACTTGATAGGCGTTACAGAGCTTTATAGATTTGTAGAGCTAATTTAAAAAGCATAAATCGCTTACAAAAGAAGCAGATATTAGCAAAACGCATATTTTGCATAAGAGCAAACGCCTTATAAAGATAATGATATGTGATTTTTTATTGTATTGTGCAAGTGAACATTAAAAATCGGTTTTGCACATCACCAAAAGAATGCTATAAAGAGGTTATAATATGAACAATTCGGTTACCGAACAAGAGCTGTTGCAGCTGTCGGAAATTGCAGGATATGATAAATGGGAAAAATTGGACAGGTATTTTCCCGAAACAAAATATGTTCCAAAATCGGAAAGGTTGAAAACGGGAGTTATAAACCTTCCTCCAAAAAAGCAGAAGGCAGTTTCCGAAAAATTTAAAATGTATTCCTATTATATGAACGGACAAAGGTATATTGTACGCACCGATACCATAGATAATTTTGAAAGAGAAGCTAAGCTTGCTGTCTTTGCTGATCGTATTTTCCGAGAAGGGGGAGTTTATGTTTCCTCTCCCGTGGAGGTGGACGCATATTGTAACGAGGAAAGAGTTTACAGCATATACAGCTTTTTCGGCGGCGACAATTTGGCAAGGCGGCTGCCTGAATTTTCCACATCTCATCAGCATTCTTTCGGAGTAGAGGCGGGCAAGCAGCTTAAAAAATTTCACTCGGTTCTCCCTAAGGAAGAAGATAAGCCCAACGCAAGAGAGGATATGTTTATTATTCTCACAAGATTAGAGGAAAAGGGAATAAAATATAACGGCTATGAGCAGGCGGTAAGCTTTCTTAAAAAATATCACAGCCTGCCAGAAAGCCGTCCCGTTACCGCAGTTCACGGGGACTTTTCCGCAAACGCCCTGTTTTTGGATAAGGACTTGAACGTGGGACTTTTGCCCATCGAAAAATCGGAATACGACGATCCCATAACCGACCTTGTGACTCTTCCCGACGGCTACAGCTTGCCTTTTATAAAAGGAGTGTTTAAAGGACTGTTTGAGGGGCAAATCCCCAAGGACTTCTTCGAGCTTTTAAACTATTACAGCACCTTAAAGGCTCTTACCGACATTGATAAGGCTCAGACAAAGGAAGAAATGAGGATAGCCTTGGCAAGAGCCGCAAAGGTTGCTGCGGACTATGACGGCTATCAAAGCTCTATTCCCGTATGGTATTAAATAATACAAAATAATTTTGAGATAATATTTAAGTACAGCATTTAATAATTATGAATATATAATAAAAATAAAGATAAAAAGAAACAAAAGCTAAACAAGGAGACGGTTTTTAAGTGAAAAATATAATTCTAATTGGAATGCCATCAAGCGGAAAAAGCACGGTAGGCGTTCTTTTGGCAAAAACCATAGGCGTTAATTTTCTTGACACCGACCTTATAATTCAAGTTCAGCAAAAAAACACCCTGCAAAGACTTATTGATTTAAATGGCTTGGAGCAGTTTAAGCAGTACGAGGAAAACGCATTGCTGTCTGTTGCGGACGAAACCGATACGGTGATAGCCACAGGCGGCAGCGCAGTATTCAGCGATAAGGGAATGAGGCATTTAAAGAGAAACGGCATATGCGTTTTTTTGGATTTGCCTATCTATGATTTGCATCTTAGACTATCCAACATTAAAACAAGGGGAATAGCTTGCAGAAGAGGCGAAAGCTTGGAGGAAATACTTAACGAACGCACTCCCCTATACAATAAATATGCAGATATTAAAATAAGCTGCGCTGACAAAACGGCTGAACAGATTGTGGAAAAAATAATAAGAGCGGCGATTATATAATATAAATTTCGTGTATATTCAGTCCCCCTTACACAATTATAAAACAATCAAACAATCGGGTGGAGTAAACCTCTGCCCGATTTTGCGGCTTAATAAAACACTATTGTCAGATTTTCTACTTGATTTAAAGTGTTAAAATGTTAAAACAGCTGTTAAATAATTTACTATCTTTAATAAAAGCAATAACAAATAACAATTTATCACAAGCGATAAAATTTTTTACAGCAAATCAATATATTTGTAAAAAATAACAAAAAACTTAAAATTTTTAAAAAAATAAAGGAATTTGAATTAAAAAAAGGTACTTATATATAGACAAGAAAAAAGGGACTGCCTGTCGAAAAGGTCGAACAGCAGAATTTATACATTTATGAAAGTATATATTTATTGCAGCTGAAAGTTAGGAGAAAAAATAATGGCTTTATCTCCAAGAGAAGTTACCGAAAAAAACGAAGAATTGCTGATTTCTCAATACGGCTGTAAAAGTCGAGAAGCGGGAGAAAGAGAAAAACACGAGGAGCATTGTCCTGTAAGAACCGATTTTCAAAGGGACAGGGACAGAATTATACATTGCAGCTCCTTCAGAAGGCTAAAGCATAAAACGCAGGTGTTTCTTATACCCAAATCCGACTATTACAGAACCCGCCTTACCCACACTCTCGAGGTTGCTCAAATTGCCAGAACCATTGCAAGAGCATTAAGGCTTAACGAGGATTTGACAGAGGCTATAGCTTTGGGACACGATTTAGGTCACACTCCCTTTGGACACGACGGGGAAAGAACCTTGGCAAACCTTTATGAAGGCGGTTTTAAGCATTACGAACAAAGCGTGAGAGTGGTTGAAAGAATAGAGCGGGAAGGAATGGGGCTTAACCTTACGCCCCAGGTTAAAAACGGCATACTTTGCCACACTAATATGACGGCGGATACGTTAGAGGGAGTTATTGTAAAGTTTTCCGACAAAATCGCCTACATAAATCACGATATAGAGGACGCAATAAGAGGCGGAGTGCTTAAAGAATCGGATCTTCCCAAAGCCGCCGCCGATATTTTGGGACATACTAAATCCCAAAGAATAACCACCTTGGTTAATTCCATTATAAACAGCAGCGCAGACAAGCCCGTAATAAAATATGACGATGAGGTAAAGCAGGCTCACGATGAACTAAGAGCCTTTATGTTTGAAAAGGTGTATTACTCCGAAAATGTTTCCGCCGAAAAGGACAAAGCCTGTAACGTGGTGGAGCATTTGTATAAATATTTTTTGAATAACATTGAAAAAATGCCTCCACTATACCAATCCATATCTGAAGCGGACGGCAAGGAAAGAGCGGTTTGCGACTATATATCGGGAATGACCGACGACTTTGCGGTGGATATATTTAAGGAGCTGTTTATTCCCAAATCTTGGAAATGACCGCTGCTTTTACGCATAGATATTTGAAATATTAAAGGATAATAATATGCCCCTATTACCAAGTGAATTTTTAGATCGAGTGAGAGATGCAAATGAAATAACCTCTCTTATTTCATCTTATGTACCAATAAAAAGATCGGGCAGGGATAACGTTTGTCTTTGTCCCTTTCATTCGGAAAAAACTCCCTCCTGCCACATTTACACCGACACACAAAGCTTTTATTGCTTTGGCTGCGGAGCAGGCGGCGACGCAATCAATTTTATAAGGCTTATTGAGCATTTGGACTATATGGAGAGCGTCAGATTTTTGGCGCAGAGAGCGGGTATTCCTATGCCCGAGGACGCTTCCGACGATGTTTCCCGCGCTAAACAAAGGCTGTTGGAGCTTAACAGAGATGCGGCGAGATTTTTCCGAGATATTCTTATTTCCGATAAAGGAATCCCCGGCAGACAGTATTTGGCGGAAAGAGGATTGAGAGAAAACACCATACGCAAATACGGCTTAGGCTATGCTCCCGACAGCTGGGACGAATTAAAAAAGCATATGACGGCTAAAGGCTATTCGGAAAAGGAGCTGGTTGACGCCGCACTGCTTTCAAAGTCCCAAAAAGCGGGCAGTACACATACATATGATAAGTTCAGAAACCGTGTAATGTTCCCCATTATCGACAGAAGAGGAAATATAATAGCGTTTGGCGGCAGAGCATTGGAAAAAGACCCCAAGGCAAAGTATCTCAACAGCGACGAAACACTTGTTTTCCATAAACGAAGCAGCTTGTTCAGCCTTAATTTCGCAAAGAACACAAAAGAGAAGTTTTTAATATTGTGCGAAGGCTATATGGACGTTATAAGCCTTAATCAAGCGGGCTTTGACAACGCTGTGGCTACCTTGGGAACTGCAATTACTCCCGAACAGGCACGGCTTATGCACCAATACTGCTCCCAGGTGGTTATAAGCTATGACAATGACGGTGCGGGACAAACTGCCACAATGAAAGCAATCAATCTTTTAGGCGAGGTGGGAATCGAAGCAAGAGTTTTGCAGATGAGCGGCGCAAAGGACCCTGACGAGTATGTGAAAAAATACGGTCCCGACGGCTTCAGAATGCTGATTCAGCAATCGGGAGGCGCAATAAGCTTTGAGCTGAAAAAGCTGACGGTGGGAATAGATATGGACAGCTCCGAGGGGAAAGCGGCTTATCTTAAAAAAGCGGTAAATCTGCTGGCACAGGTGGATAACAGAATAGACCGTATGGTTTACATCAGCGACACCGCCAAGCTTTGCGGACTGAGCGCATCTGAAATTGAAAAGGCGGTGGAGGATAAAAGAAGAATTTCCGCTTTAAGCGCAAAAAAAACGGAAGCAAGACAGCTTATCCACCCGCCCAAGCCGGGGAAAAATCAAGCAGTCCCCGGTTATCAGCTGCCCCCTGCCGAAAGAGCGCAAAGAGGAGTTATTGCCTTTATTATTCACTCTCCCGACCTGTTTCCCAAAATACGGCAAAGGCTTTCCGAAAACGATTTTTCCCAAGGATTTTATCGAATTTTGTATAATTCTCTTGAAAGGCGGATAAATAACGGTGAATCTGCTGATTTAACCGCATTGGGTGACGAATTTTCGCCCCAAGAATTGGGAAAAATAACGGGTATAATTCAGGAAAACAATCTTTTGCCTTATCATAAAGAACGACTTAACGAATATATAACAAGGTTAGAGGAAGAAAGAGAGCAAAGAAACGCAAAAGATCCCGCCGCAATGACGCCTGAAGAAATGCTTGCGGAAATGGAAAAAATTCGTTTGAAAAAAATGGGAAAAAAATAAATAATTGCTTGTTTAATTGTAAAATAATCGGGACAATAAAACAAAAACTATTGCAGAATAAAAATAAAAGTTATAAAAAGCTTTGGAAATAAAAAATCTTTATTGTTTAAAAAAGCATTTACAATGCGAAAGGAAATAAAAAATGGGTGAAAACGGAAAAAATATTGTAAGTGAGCTTTTGGAAAAGGGAAAAAAGGAAGGCAGACTTACCACAAAGGAAATCAACGACGTATTGGAGGATATGAACTTTGACGTTGAACAGATAAACAAGCTGTATGACGATTTTGAGGCAAACAACATAGATATTGTGGACGATTTTGTGGCGGACGAGGATTTGGATACAGCTCTCGAATATACGGGTGAGGACGATTTGGATATAGCACTTTCCACCGAGGGAATCACCGTTGACGATCCCGTAAAAATCTACCTCAAGGAGATTGGACGTGTTCCCCTGCTCACTCCCGAGGAGGAAATCGAGCTTGCAACCCGTAAAAATCAAGGGGATCAGTTTGCACGGAAAAGACTGTCGGAAGCGAATTTAAGACTTGTGGTAAGTATTGCAAAGCGTTATGTGGGACGGGGTATGCAGTTTCTCGACCTTATTCAGGAGGGCAATATGGGGCTTATTAAGGCGGTAGAGAAGTTCGACTACCGCAAGGGCTACAAGTTTTCAACCTATGCCACTTGGTGGATAAGGCAGGCTATCACAAGAGCTATTGCAGATCAGGCAAGAACCATTCGTATTCCCGTTCATATGGTGGAAACAATTACAAAGGTGAAAAAGGTTTCCAGCCAGCTTCTCCATAAAAACGGACACGAACCCAGCGAGGAAGAAATCGCCAACGAGCTTAATATGCCTATCGAGCGTGTAAGAGAGATAATAAGAATAAGTCAAGATCCCGTTTCCCTTGAAACACCAATAGGCGAGGAGGAGGACAGCCATTTGGGGGACTTTATTCCCGACGTTCTTGCTCCCGCTCCTGCGGAGGTTGCTTCTCATGCGCTTTTAAAGGAACAGCTTGACGAGGTTTTACACTCACTCACAGACAGAGAAGAAAAGGTTTTGCGTTTGAGATTCGGCTTAGAGGACGGACGTCCCCGCACCTTGGAGGAGGTGGGACAAAGGTTTCAAGTTACAAGAGAGCGTATAAGACAGATTGAGGCAAAGGCTCTCCGTAAGCTTCGACACCCTTCAAGAAGCAAAAAATTAAAGGACTTTTTGGATTAACCTGCCGCAGTACATAGCGGTATAGTCTGAACAGCTTTCATTGTACAGTTGGCAGTTAAGAGCATCGCTGTGCAGCGGTATTTTAATCAGAGTGCGAAGCACACATACCTTAACTGTCAGCTCTTAACTGTTAATTCAGCAGCTGACTGAATGTGATATAATACAAAATAATAAAACATATAAAACATATAAAGAAAGGACAAAAAATGGCAAAAGCAGCAGCAAATTCCTCCAAAAAAACCGTTGCAAAGGTTACTGCACCGGAGGACAAGAAAAAAGCCCTTGACGCAGCAATAGCATACATAGTAAAGCAGTTCGGCGAAGGCTCGGTAATGATAATGGGCAACGAAAAGGCAAAGCTTAACGTGGAAGCGGTTTCCACAGGCTCGTTGGGTCTTGATCTTGCCCTTGGCATAGGGGGACTTCCCAAAGGCAGAATCGTGGAGATTTACGGTCCTGAATCGGGAGGAAAAACCACCGTTTCCCTTCAGGCCATTGCACAGGTACAGAAAAAAGGCGGTATCGCAGCTTTTATAGATGTGGAGCACGCTCTCGATCCCGTGTACGCAAGGCAGCTTGGAGTTGACGTGGATCAGCTTATCGTTTCCCAGCCCGATACGGGAGAGCAGGCGCTTGAAATCATAGAGGCACTTGTTCGTTCGGGCGCTGTTGATATTGTGGTGTTGGACTCGGTGGCGGCAATGGTTACAAAGGCGGAAATAGAGGGAGAAATGGGGGACAGCTTTGTAGGCGTTCAGGCAAGACTTATGTCGGCAGCTATGAGAAAGCTTACCGCCGTTATTTCCAAATCCGATACTGTGGCTATCTTTATTAACCAAGTTCGTGAAAAAATCGGCGTAATGTACGGCAATCCCGAAACCACCCCAGGCGGTCGTGCCTTAAAGTTTTACGCTTCCGTCAGAATTGAAGTCAGAAGCGGCGAACAAATTAAAGAGGGAGAAAAGGTTATCGGCAGAAGAACAAAGTGCAAGGTAGTAAAAAACAAGGTTGCGCCTCCCTTTAAATCCTGCGAGTTTGATATGATGTACGGACAGGGCATAAGCAAAATAGGCGAGATAATAGATATGGGCGTTGATTTGGGCATTATCAAAAAATCAGGCTCGTGGTTCAGCTACAACGATATGAAAATTGGTCAGGGACGTGAAAGCGTAAAAAAATGGCTTATCGAAAATACCGATGTTTGCGACGAGGTGGAAGACAAAATCCGTGCAAGAGCGGACGAATTGTTTAAATCAATGACCGGAGGAGATGAAGACAAGGACTCCAATCAAGATAACAGTTCGGACAATTCGGATACAGCCGCAAATACATCTGAAAATACAGACGGCGACAACGAAAAGGATTCCAAAAAGTCCTCCTCGAAAAAATCCGATAAAAAGCCTAAAAAAGGCAATACCGAGGAAGAATACGACGATTTTGCCATTGAAGATATGGACGATACCGAAGCAAACTGATTTAATGGACAGAATCGGAGGTTTGAGGCTATTAAATTTATCGGCAGGTTATCAAGCTGTGAAGTTTGATTGAAAAAAGCGCAAAACAGGAAAGAAAATGAGCTTTATAGAAGAGGATATTAAGGAACAGGAAAAGCAGGAGGAATACGAAAGGGCAAGAAAAAGAGCTATGTATCTTTTGGGCAGCCGTGACTATTCCACAATGACATTAAAGGAAAAGCTGCTTAATAATTATTCGGAAGAAACCGTGCTGAAGGTTCTTGAGGATATGAAACGGTACGGATTTTTGGACGATGAGCGGTATGGAAAAAAGCTTGCGTCTTCTCTTATAAACGGCAAAAAGTACGGTTTATATCGGGTAAAAGCCGAGATGAAGAGAAAAGGCGTACCAAGTGATATTACAGAAAGCGTGCTGTCCCAATATCGGCAGGAGGACAGCGAAGAGTTGCTTAAACAGCTTATCTTGAAAAAATATTCCCATAAATTGTCGGATATTTCAGACAGGCAAAAATTAACGGCGGCTCTTGTGAGAAAGGGCTACAGCTTTTCCCAAATAAAAAAAGCGGTTAAGGAGCTTTTGGAGGAGAATTTCCAAGACGAGGAATTTGAAGAATTTGAAGATAATTACGATAATTCTGACTATTTTAATTCTTCCGAAAGCGACTGAAAGCTGCATATTGCAATACTGATTGTTTATCTCATTCGCAGATAAGCAGTAAATAAATACCAAAATACAAAAACCGAGGTAAAAATGGAACAAATCAAGGTGGCAATGGTGTCTTTAGGCTGTCCAAAAAATCAGTGCGACGCCGAGCTTATGATGAGAAAAATATATGACGCAGGATATATGCTTGTGCCTGAGGGCGGACTTGCAGACGTGGTGGTAATAAACACCTGCGGTTTTATACAGTCCGCTAAGGAAGAAGCCATTGAAGAAATAATGGAAGCAATAAGCCGAAAAAACGACGGCATAAACAAAAAGATAATAGTAACCGGCTGTTTGGCGCAGCGTTATACAAAGCAAATGGAGGAAGAATTCCCCGAAATAGACGGTATTTTGGGACTCGGCTGCAACGGCGATATTGTGCAGGCTATACAGCAGGTGTTAAAGGGCGGCAGGGTTATTAAAGAAAGCGCAGTGGGAAACTACAATATTGAGGGCGACCGCTTGCTTTCCACTATGCCCCATTACGCATATTTAAGAATTGGGGACGGCTGCGACAACCGCTGCTCCTACTGTGCAATACCCTACATAAGAGGCAATTTCAGAAGCAGACCTATGGAAAATCTGTTGGAGGAAGCGGAAGGCTTAGCGAAAAAAGGGGTAAAAGAGCTGATACTTATAGCGCAGGACACCACCCGCTACGGACTTGACCTGTATAAAAAGCTGATGCTGCCCCGGCTGCTGAACAAGCTTTGCGAAATAGAGGGAATAAAGTGGATAAGGCTGCTTTACTGCTATCCAGAAAGAATAACCGACGAGCTGATAGATGTTATTGCAAATCAGGAAAAGGTGCTGCCTTATATAGATATTCCCATTCAGCACTGCAATCGAGATATATTAAAGGCTATGAACCGCCAAGGCGATCAGCAGACTCTTTGGGACTTGTTTGCAAAGCTGAGGACCAAAGTCAAGGGAATTGTTCTGCGGACCACCTTGATTACGGGATTTCCGGGAGAAACAGAGGATCAGTTTGTGGAATTGGCGGAGTTTGTCAACAGCGTAAGATTTGAGCATTTGGGCTGTTTTGCTTATTCGGCGGAGGAAGGAACTCCCGCAGCGAAAATGCCAAATCAAATTCCCCAAGCGGAAAAGGAACACCGTGCAGAGGTTATCACCGAGCAGCAGGAGGTGAGAGCCGCTGATTTTTGCGCCGAGCAGATCGGCAAGGTGTTTGAAACGGTGGTAGAGGGTTACGATCGGTATTTTGAAATGTATTTCGGCAGAAATTATATGTACGCTCCCGAAATAGACGGAATGGTTTATTTTAAGGGAAAAGGACTTAAAACAGGTCAGTTTGTAAATGTAAAAATCACCGAAAGTATGGAAAACAATTTGATTGGAGAATTGGCAGAATGATTTGTAAGGCTTTGATACAATGATTTAACAATTTCCAATTCCCGCAGATTTTCAAAATAAAAATTAAGGAGCAAATCCGTGAATCTTCCTAATAAACTGACTGTGGCAAGAGTTTTTGCAGTACCTGTGTATGTGGTGTTTATGCTGTTAAACAACATACCTTTAAACTATCTTTGGGCATTGATAGTTTTTATCTTAGCGTCCCTAACCGATATGATAGACGGAAAAATTGCAAGAAAAAGAGGGCTGGTAACCGATTTGGGAAAGTTTTTAGATCCTCTTGCAGATAAAGTGCTGGTGTCCTCCGCCTTGATATGTATGGTGGATTTACAGTGGACCTATTCGTTTTTGGTAATAATTATCATATGCAGAGAATTCATAGTTTCCGCATTAAGATTGGCGGCGGCAGGCAGCAGTCGGCATATAGTGGTTGCCGCAGGAATATGGGGCAAGCTTAAAACCGCCTTTACTATGGTTTCAATCTGCCTTATAACGGGAATGTACATATTTACGGTAAACTTTTCTCTTCTTCCCTCACAGTTCCCCGTAAGAATTGTTTCCGATATTCTTATGATTATCAGCACTGTACTTACGGCTATAAGCGGCGGAATTTATATTAAGGATTATTGGCATTTGGTGGTTAATACAAAGTAAAGAAAAGATAATTCAGACAGCAAAAATAACGCTTTAAAAAGGTAAACCGTATGAAATTACTTCCGATTTGCAGTTCCAGCAAGGGCAATTCCACCTACATAGGCACAAATGAAAAAGGAATAGCAATAGACGTGGGGTGCAGCTATAAAGCCTTTTGTGCAGGGCTTTCCTTAATAGGAGCAGATATAAGCTCGGTTAAGGCGGTATTGATAACCCACGAACACAGCGACCATATAAAAGGCTTGCTTACATTGACAAAGAAAACCCATATTCCCATTTACGCCCCCGAACCCACATTAAGCTATATAATTAAAAACCGGCTTGTTTCCTCAACCGCCAATCTGCATACTTTGGAGGAATTGGATAATATTCCCCTTGACGTAAAAATAAAAAGCTTTAACACTCCACACGATTCTGTTTCAAGCGTCGGCTATACCTTTGATTTCGGGAAAACAAGGTTAGGATTTTGCACCGATTTGGGCTATGTCAGCGATAAGGCGGAGAAAAGTCTTTTAGGCTGCCGCACGGTATTTGTGGAGGCAAATTATCAGCCCGAAATGCTTAGAACAAACACCAAATACCCCCCGTATCTTAAAAAACGCATATCGGGAAAATTCGGTCATCTGTCTAACAATGACAGCGGGAATTTCTGTCGATACTTAGTAAAAAACGGCACGGTAAATATTACTTTGGGACATTTAAGCCAAGAAAACAACACTCCCGAAATTGCCTTTAACGCTGTAACACAGTGTTTGGCAAGCTCGGGAGCAAAACAGGAAAAGGATTATATTTTAAATGTTGCGCCTGTTGTCAATGAAAAGGGGCAGTATGTCAGCTTTTGAATTTACCCGCCTATTTCTGACAGCTAATATTGACTTTTTTTGACATTCTTAGCTGATTTTTTTATTTCTTTCTTTTGTAATCTTCCTCAACAGCTTCACACCAATCGGCGGAAAGCGGCTTGCTGGCTCTAACACGGCATACTGCATCTGAAACGGCACTGAATATGGTGGCAGTTCCCTTTGAATCCGCAAGATAGTCCACTGATCTGTCACGACCTATACCGATTTTTTTAGCGGTTTCAACCGAGTCGATATTTGCACCCAAAAACAAAAACTCCCAGCCGTATTTTTCCTTTTGCCGCTCAATCATTTTTTTAACCTTGTCGCTTGTGTAAATCCGGCTTGAATTTTCCATTCCGTCGGTGGTTATCACAAATATTGTGTGCTGCGGCACGTCCTCCTTCCTTGCGTATTTGTGGATATTGCCGATGTGATGAACCGCACCTCCTATTGCGTCAATTAAAGCTGTGCTGCCGCCTACCGTATAGTCCTGTTCGGTCATTTTCTCAATCTGGGAAAGAGGAATGCGGTCGTGCAAAACCTTGCTGCTGCTGCTGAACAAAACGGTGGATACAAAACATTCTCCCTCCTGCTTTCTCTGCTTTTCAATCATAGCGTTAAATCCGCCTATGGTGTCGCTTTCAAGTCCCGCCATAGATCCGCTTTTGTCCAAAATGAATACCATTTCCGTAATATTGCTGCTCATAATTTTTACCTCCCAAAATATAAATAATGTGATTGCAATAACCTTTCGGCTATCTCCTACAATCATATTATAGCTTAAATATTTTTACAATAGGTCGCTTTAAAGGCGACATTTTTTATTTTTGGAAGATAAAATTTATTTGAGGAAAATTATGCTTTGTTAAGCGGGAAAAGTTTTTATAAATTATGATAGCTTTATGCTCCCAAAAGCACTTGATCAAAGGCAAAAAGTGCTTCATTTATTTCAATAATATCATACTTCCCGTTTGTAATAAAATACTCGATAATAATATCGAATTTGCTGCTGTGAGATAGTGCGTAGCCTGCTTTCATAAGCATTTCCTTTGTTTCCTCCAATGATAATTTTAAGGCTATTGCAAAGGCGATTGCGGTAGGCTTTGAGGGCTTGTAGTTAACGTCCTTTCTTATTTTCGCAAAAAGTCGTCTGTCGATATTTGCCCTTTTATAACACTGTGAATCGGTCATTCCCTTTTCGTCGATTTTTCTCAGCAGCATTTGAGAAAAGCTTTCATCTACAGCATTTACCATTTCCTCTAAGCTGGGAGGCGGACTGAGAAGCTGCATATCGGACGCTGTATCCCAATTCTCCCGCTCTTTTTCATCTCTATTAAACGATAAAAGCCGGTTTTCCCTTTGCTTATTTTTCGGCTTTTTATTTGCGGTATCGGCTTTTGCGGGATTGGGACAAGCCGCCGCACATCTGTGAAGCTCACTTCTTTTTCTATCCGATATAAAATGCTCCTCAACATAATTTTCATCAATATATTGGGTTATATCGGAAAAAAGCTTTTGGCTTATTTGAAAACCGCTTTTGTCAAACACCGTCAAATACACCGCCATATCGTGATCAAGAAGAAACCTGCTTATTTCGTCAACGGCGGCTTGTATACCCAAATCCTTTGGATAGCCGTAAACTCCCGTTGAGATAAGGGGAAAAGCTACCGACTCGCATTTATATTCCGCCGCCAATTTCAAGGACTCTCGATAGCAGGAGGTAAGCAGCTCTCTTTCGCCATTATCTCCTCCCTGCCATATAGGACCTACGGTGTGAATTATGTACTTGCAGGGCAAATTGTAGCCTTTGGTGATTTTAGCCTGACCTGTATTACAGCCGCCAAGGGTTCTGCATTCTTCAAGCAGTTCTTCTCCCGCCGCTCTGTGTATTGCGCCGTCAACTCCGCCGCCGCCTAAAAGAGAGCTGTTTGCGGCATTGACAATGGCGTCGCAGTTCATTTTTGTAATGTCGTTTCGTACTATATAAATGGGCATACGGTAACTCCTTTAAACTTGTATACTTGCTTCTTCTTTCAGTATATCACGATTTATTGTTTTTGTACAGTATAATTTTAGAAGTTCTTAACTGAAAATCCCTTTAAAAACAGCATTAACCCCCTGTTCAAAAAGGGAGTTAACACTTGATATTAAAATTTATAAATCCTCACAATTTGCTTACCGTTTTCAAAAAACCAATCACTTCATTTTTTGAGGTAAAAACGGAGGGAGCAAATCTCACCGTTCCTATATCAAGGGTGGAAAGCTTTTTATGAGCAAGGTAGGCGCAGTGAAAGCCGCCTCTCAGATAATATCCCTTGTCGCTTAACAAGGAGGCTGTTTCCGCCGAGCTTTTGCCTTTAATATTAAATGAAAGCAAGGGAGCGTTTTTTCGGGTAAAATCGCCGTACAGTATAACGTTGTTCATTTCCTTTAATTTGCTGTAAGCAAAATTGCAAAGCTGCCATTCGTGCTGATAGATGTTGTCGATTCCTTTGTTTCGGACGAACAAAATACCCTCGCCCAAGGCAATTACTCCCGCTGTGTTAATTGTTCCGCTTTCAAATCTGTCGGGGAGAAACTCGGGCTGCTCCATATCGGTGGAGGCACTGCCCGTACCGCCTTCGATAAGCGTTTTAAGCCGATATTTCCCGTCCGTTATCATAAGCCCCGTTCCCATTGGACCGTAAAGCCCCTTATGTCCTGCGGCACAGATAATGTTAATATTTTGCGAAAGGCTTATTGGCAGAACTCCTCCTCCTTGAGCGGCGTCAAGTATAAAGCAGACGGATTTTTTTCTGCATATTTCCCCTATAAGCTTGTAAGGCAGTATTCTTCCCGTGACGTTGCTTGCGGAGGTGCAGATTACCGCTTTTGTTTTGCTGTTTATTAAGCGGCTGAAATTTTCCGCCGTTTCTTGGTCGTCGTCGGTTACCTTTGCGGTTGAAAAGGTGATATTGTATCTTTTTGAAAGTGCGGCGACAGGTCTTAAAACCGCATTGTGTTCCATATCGCTTATTACAAAATTACAGCCGTTTTCCGCTATTCCTTTTATGGCGGTATTAAGCGCCTGGGTGCAGTTCAGCATAAAGCATACGTTTTCGGTTTTTGCTCCGAAAAAGTCGGCGCATATTTCTCTTGCGCTATAAACCGCCTCTGCCGTTTTCATAGAAAGCTTGTGTCCCGATCTTCCCGGGTTTGCTCCGTAATTTACAAGGGCGTAGCTGCTTTTTCCTATCACCGATGGGGGCTTGGGATAGGTGGTGGCGGCGTTATCCAAATATACCATTATTTCAATATATTTATAACGGTTATTCCCGCAGTGCCAAGCAGCCTTGACGCCTTTTCGGGATCGCCTTTAACCGCAATGGAATAGCCGCAGCCCCCTCTGCCGCTGATTTTTTCCACTGTGGAATTTATATTAAGCCCCGCAAGATAATTTTTTCCTCTTACGGCTTGCGTATAGTTTTTCACCTGTAAAAAATATTTTTCCATATTTCTTCCTTTCTCTATTTCAATAAAACAATTTTTTCATCATAAATAACACATTACATAATATGCTGATTTTCCTTATTTTGATATTTTTGAATATAGACTTGTTTTATTGAAATAATATATATGCGATTAAAAATTTTATGGTTTTTAATAAGGAGAAAAGATGAAAGCAGTAATTATGGCAGGAGGAGAGGGAACTCGTCTGCGCCCCTTGACCTGTTCCCTGCCCAAACCTATGGTAAGGCTTTGCGGCAGACCCGTAAGCGAATATATTTTGGATTTGTTGGCGAAAAACGGCTGCACAGAAGCGGTTTTTACTTTAAGATACAAGGGAACGCAAATAGAAAAGCATTTTGAAACAGGCTTGTATAAAGGAATTGCCCTTGATTTTTCATATGAGGATTCGCCTTTGGGAACGGCGGGAGCGGTTAAAAAGGCAGTTGAGGCTTGTTTTTTAGGCAGCACTGATAATTCGGATAAGACCTATAATTTTGACGATTTTGGCGATTTTAACGATTTTGACAGTCTCGATAACAATGAGGATATTTTGATAATAAGCGGCGACGCAATTTGCGATTTCGATTTATCAAAGCTGATGAATTATCATAAATCAAAAAAAGCATACGCCACAATTCTTACAAAATCGGTGGAAGACCCGAGAGAGTACGGCTGTGTTATATCCTCAGACGGCTTTGTTTCGGGATTTTCCGAAAAGCCCTCCTATATGGGGGCGGTAAGCGATAAAGCCAATACGGGAATTTACGTTATATCAAAAAAAGTCCTTGATTTAATTCCGCCGAATACTATGTGGGATTTTTCAAAAGACCTGTTTCCCAAATTGCTGAGGGAAAAGCTGCCCCTTGCCGCATTTGAGGGAGAGGGATATTGGTGCGACATAGGGGATTTGGAGTCCTATAAAAAATGTCAGCAGGATATGTTGGAGGGCTTGGTAGTTTGTGACTTTGAAAATTATTCACAAAAATACTCACAGGAAAAAATCAAAATAAACCGGCCCGTTTATATAGGCGAGAACGTGAAAATCGGAATAGGAACGGTTATAGAAAAAGGAACGGTAATCGAAAGCAATGCAACTGTAGGAAAAAACTGCAAGCTGCGGCAGTGCGTTATTTCCGAAGGGGCGTTTTTATCCGATAAAACAAAATGCTGCGGCAGTATAATCTGCGAAAACGCAATAATGGAGCAAGGCTCGGCGGCGTATGAAAACTCGGTGTTAGGCTACGGAAGCATATTGGGAAAAGACAGCAGCCTTGAACCAAGCGTGAAGGTTTGGGACAATAAAAAAATTCCGTCGGGAGTTATGCAGAGGGAAAATGTAAAATACGGATTTGCTCCCAAAAAGGAAATAGGCGAAAAAAGCATAGACGGAGAAACCAACGCCGAAATTACCCCCACCTTTATGACGGTGTTGGGAAGTGCGGCGGAATCTGTTTTTTTGGATAAGGTAATTGTGGCTTGCGGAAGCGGAAACGCTGCGGCAGTGCTTAAGGCTTGCTTTTGCGGAGGATTTTCGGGGGCGGGAGGAAAAATTACCGACTGCGGAGTATGTTCTCTGCCCGCCTTAATCCACCTCAGCCGAGTTATGAACGCAAAAGGCTTGGTGTATATCGAGGCAAGCTCCGACAGCAAAATAACCTTACTGAACAAAGGCGGACTTCCCTTAACAAGAGTGCAGGAAAGGAAAATGGAGCAGGGGATAAACCGAGGCGATTATCCAAATGCACATTGGGACAGCTTTGGAGAGATTAAGACCTTTAAAAATTCCTCCTTGCTGTACAGCACCGAATTGGAGGAGGCAAGCAACTTCTCCTGCCGCTATAACGTTAAACTGAATTGCAGCAATCCTCTTGTTTCCGCCGCCGCCGACTATCCCTTTAAAAAAATAAGCAATACCAAAGGGGAAATCTTGAATATCGGCATAAACCGAGAGGGAACAAAAGCGGAATTTTTCGTCAGTGAAAGTGAAAAAGCCGATTATGCGGATTTGGTGACAATAGTAGGGCAGAGCTTTATGGAAAAGGGGCAGGACGTAGCCGTTCCCTTGGAATTTCCCTCCGTTATGGAAGAAGCGGCAAAGTCAATATCAAAAACCTCTTATGCGGTAAAAAGATTTTATCAATGCAGCAATGACAATTCGGACAGGGAAGCAAGAGAGCTTGCCGCAAATCAGCCTTTTCTTTTCGACGGACTGCTGCTTTCACTTAACGCTTTGGAGATAATAACACAGTCATATGTAAGCTTGGGACAATATGTTGACTCCATTCCTCAGTTAAAGCGGGAAAACCGTTTTTTGACTATTTCCTGCCCTCCTCAAAAAATAATAAGCAGATTGGCAAAAGGGCAAAATTCCCAATATTCGGAAGGCGTTTTCTTGGACGGCGTAGGCGAAAGCAAGGGAAGAGTTTTACTGCGCTCCAATAAAAAAGGAAACGGGCTTTATATGTATGCTGAGGCTTATTCGCAGGAAACGGCAAAGGCCTTGTGCGATGATGTTGAAGAAAGGGTTAGAAAGATGTTGGGGGAATAAATATTTAATTATGTTAATTATGGCAAAATTGGGTTTTAATTCCATAATTGTTTTTTGCTGCTGTTTTTTACCTCCGGGCTTGGCTGTTCACTGCGTTAGCTGTTTATCTCTTTGACTGAATTTTTTATATTATTATTTCCTTTATTCGTTTGTTTGCTCTTATCGTCGCTTGAAGATTTTGCTCTGCCGGCAGATATATGTTTTATTTAATTTTTCACATCTGTGTGAGTCACCTCTGTTTTATTTCCACTGACAGCAGCGGCTCTCCACTTGCGTGGGGCACTTAGGTGGACACCACAGGGGGAGGGGCGGGGAGGGGGTTACAGAATAGCGCAAACCCACCAAAGCGGAGATGTTTCCTTGTGTTTGCTTTGGGCGGCGGCGTCCGTGCCGACGCTTTGGGCAAACACATTCGCATCCTTGCGAACCCCTCCCCCTATGGTTTCCACCTAAGAACCGCTTCCTTGACCCCCTTCCCCTTTTCTCCGCTTTGGAAGTGGGGCTTGTCTTTTTGCTTGGTTCTCGGTTTTTTATTTTTTCTTTAGCGGTCGGTGTTTTTTGTTGGGAAAATTGTTGTGCTAATTTTTTGTGGATTCTTGCTATATTCTGAAATTGTTTCTGCAAGTGGTGATTTTTTCGGGTTAAGTATGGGGTGCTTTAGCATTTTTTATGTGCTGCCAAACACCGTTTGTTAGAGTGGTGATGCTGTGCTTTCGGTTTTTCGGGCGGGTAGGTGTTTTTGCTTTTAAGGTGCAAATTGGGTAATTGAACCAAAAAGATTGAGCTTTTTACAGTTCCCTTTTAAGAAAAATAAAAAATAATGTGGAATTTTGCAAGGAATTGTTGTATAATACTATGTGATATTATATAGACGCAAAGGTCTTTATTGGGAGGCAAATACAAGCTATGACTTTAAATCAGCTAAAAGTAGGAGAAAACGGCGTTATTCTTTCGGTGGGAGGAACAGGGGCGTTAAGACAGCATTTTTTGGATATGGGAGTTATTCCGGGGGCAGAAGTGACGGTGGTAAAATTTGCGCCTATGGGAGATCCCATAGAATTGCAAATACACGGCTATGAGCTTACGCTAAGACTTGCGGACGCAGCGCAGATTGAAATTGATAAAATAAAGGAGAGAAGCAACCGCCACATCAGAATAGACAGAATATATCCCTCTATGCACCCGGGAATAGGCGAGGACGGAAAATATCACGACAAGAAAAACGAAAACCCGCTGCCTGACGGAGAAAAGCTTACATACGCATTGGTGGGAAATCAAAACTGCGGCAAAACCACTCTTTTTAATCAGCTTACAGGCTCTAATCAGCACGTGGGCAACTTTCCCGGAGTTACCGTAGACAGAAAGGACGGACCTATTAAAGACCACCCCAACACCGTGGTAACCGACTTGCCGGGAATTTATTCTATGTCGCCTTACAGCAGCGAGGAAATCGTATCGAGAAATTTTGTACTTGAAGAAAAGCCCAAGGCTATAATAAATATAGTGGACGCCACCAACATAGAGCGCAATCTGTATCTTACAATGCAGCTGCTTGAAATGAACGTTCCAATGGTGCTTGCATTGAATATGATGGACGAAATGACCGAAAACAACGGCGCAATCGACATCAACAAAATGGAGGCTTTGCTGGGAGTTCCCGTCGTGCCTATCTCCGCTGCGAAAAATCAAGGCGTCAGCGAGCTTATCGACCACGCAGTGCATATAGCCGAATATCAGGAAAAGCCGCAAAAACAAGACTTTTGCAGCAAGGACAATCACGGCGGCGCAATTCACCGTGCCATTCACGCAGTTGAATCTATTATAGAGGATCATGCGGAAAAGGCGGGACTTCCGCTTCAGTTTGCGGCTACAAAGACTATCGAGGGGGATAGCCTGATAATAGAGCAGTTGGAATTGGAGGAAAACGAAAAGGAGCTTATCGAACACGCCGTCGTTCAAATGGAGCGTGAGGGCGGAATGGACAGAAGCGCAGCTATTGCGGATATGCGCTTTGACTTTATCGAATACGTGTGCGAGCAGACAGTGCAAAAGCCAAAGGAAAGCAGGGAGAGAATACGCTCCGAAAAAATCGACCGAATACTTACGGGAAAATGGACGGCGATTCCCTGCTTTATATTGATAATGGCGCTGGTGTTCTTTTTGACGTTTAATGTGATAGGCGCATTTTTGCAGAATTTGTTGGAAATGGGAATTGACGCTTTGTCTTTGTGGGCGGACGGCTTGATGACAAGCCTGAATGTAAACCAAGCTCTCCGAGGACTGATAACAGACGGCATTTTCGGAGGGGTGGGCAGTGTTTTAAGCTTCCTTCCCATTGTGGTGACCTTGTTTTTCTTCCTGTCTATTATGGAGGACAGCGGGTACGTGGCAAGAGTGGCTTTCTTTATGGACAAGCTGCTCAGGAAAATCGGGCTTTCGGGCCGGAGCATTGTGCCTATGCTGATAGGCTTTGGCTGTACAGTGCCTGCGGTTATGGCTACCCGAACGCTGCCCAGCAAGCGTGACAGAAGAATGACCGTTTTGCTTACTCCTTTTATGAGCTGTACCGCAAAGGTGCCCATATACGCATTTTTCGTAAGCGCATTTTTTCCGAAGCAGGGCGGCTTTGTTATGACGGGTCTTTATTTTTTGGGAATAGCGGTAGGTATATTGGCGGCGCTGCTGTTTAAAAAGACCTTGTTTAAGGGCGAGGCTGTGCCTTTTGTAATGGAGTTGCCAAATTACCGTATGCCGGGGGCAAAAAACGTGGTTCAGCTTTTGTGGGAAAAGGCAAAGGACTTTCTGAGTAAGGCTTTTACCGTAATCCTGCTTGCCGCTATTGCGGTGTGGTTTTTGCAAAGCTTTGACTATCGCCTTAATTTGGTGGATAATTCCGAAAACAGCATAATGGCAATGATTTCAAGCTGGATTGCGCCTGTTTTTATTCCGCTGGGAATGGGGGATTGGAGAATTGTAACCTCATTGATAAGCGGCTTTATGGCAAAGGAAAGCGTGGTTTCCACATTGGAGATACTGTTTGCGGGAAACGTGGCGGCTTCCCTGACTATCCCTTCCGCTGCAGCTATGTTGGTGTTCTCTTTGCTTTATACCCCCTGCGTTGCCTCCATTGCGGCTATAAAGCGGGAGCTGGGAGGAAAATGGGCGATAGGCGTTGTTATTTGGCAGTGCGCCGTTGCTTGGCTGTTTGCTTTCGGTACTTACGGAATAATGTCTTTGCTTGGCGGCACGGTTTAATTATCTTTATGATGATTGATACTTTGCCGGGGATTGTCCTTTGCGGTATTTATAGTATTATTCAAGCCGTTTCTCCCAATTCACATTTTTGTAAACTAATAAAAGATTGACAAAAAATTCATATTTTGTTATAATAATATGAAAAGTAAATAATAATATATATCAGCTATATTTGCGTTTAATATAAGGACCGGTTTTTTGTAAATGGACAATAAATTTAAAAAGGAAGTTTTCAGCATACCAAACATATTAAGCTATTTCAGAATATTGCTTATACCTGTGTTTGTTGTTCTGTTTGTAAATTCCAAAGGTAATTGGGGCTTTCATATTGCGGCTGTTTGCGTTTTAATTCTTTCGGGGCTTACCGATATGTTAGACGGTAAAATCGCCCGCAATTACAATATGATAACCGACTTGGGAAAGGTGCTTGATCCTGTGGCGGATAAGCTTACTCAAGGCACTATTATGATATGCCTTGCTATGTGGTATCATTTGCTGTGGGTGTTTATCGGTATGTTGGTTGTAAAGGAAATAACTATGGCGATTTTGGGCTTGGTGTTTCTTAAAAAAGGCAGAAAGCTTAAGGGCGCACATTGGTACGGCAAGGTTTCCACCACCGTTTTTTATATAGTGACCATTATTTTGCTTGTTGTTCCGCCTTCAAAAATGCCTTTTGAATTATCCACTGCATTGATTATATTAAGCGGTGTATTTATGGTATTTTCATTTATTATGTATATTACCGTTTACTTTAAAATGGCAAGGGACATTAAGGAAAATAAACCTAACAAAAGATATTAAACCAAATTAAATAATAAGGACAACAGAATATGTTTAATTTTTTGAAAAAGCCGGTAAATAAAATCGTTCCCGTTTCTTCGGGAGAGCCTGTCGTTATTGACATATCCGAAAGCAGAATATCCATAAACCAAAACAAGGTGCTTCTTCCATGCAATATCGATCTGCTTACGGAAATATTGGGACAGCCCAGAGCCCAAAAATATGAAACCAAGCCCGAGGAAATAGAAACATTGAAGAAAATGCACCCAAAAGCCGCAATAATAGACCGCATAAACTATATGTGGGACGATTTGGGAATAAAGTGCTACACCTTGGACGGAACAACGGTTAACACCTTTGGAATAGAACTGAATAAAGGCGTTTTGGAATATCCCAACGTGCCTATAAGCTTTTTTGGCGGAACGATTACCATAAAAGGGCAGCCTTGGCTTTCGGCTATTAAATCAGGCAATGATGAAATTGTGCTTCAGGAGCTGAGGTTAGGACCTTTCAATCTTGCCGCCGAATATGTGGATATAGATCAAGAACCGAATCAAAGAACCGAAAGGGACTATACAGGACTCGAGGTATCACTGCTTCAATATTGACGAATTTAGCGCAGAATATATCTTTGCTGATATTTCTCGTTTTTTCTGCAAGCAAACGGCGATGCTTCATTAGGAGGCGGATTTCATCTTATTTTAAGTGGGTGTAATATTCTCCGATGAAGCTTGAAATTGCTTTGAAGTTTTACATATTAAAGCGCAGCTTAAACAAGCTGCCGAAATTGCGAAGCAATTTCGAGGTTCAGTGGGGGATTTTACCCCCACTGAACCTAAGATGGAAGCCGCCGCCTAAGAGGCGGGGGACATCTTTGCAGCGGTTATATATTTTGCTATATTCCCATAAAGGATTTTTTTGCATTTTTAAAGTCTTTTACAATAATATGAACCGTAATTTTAAAAAAATTTTTAAAAAAGTATTGACATTTTTGATTATTATAGTATAATATATAGGTAGTCAGTCGGGGTGTGGCGCAGATTGGTAGCGCGCTACCTTGGGGTGGTAGAGGTCGCCTGTTCAAGTCAGGTCACTCCGACCAAAAAAATTAACCTAAGCAGAAAAAGAGAGTGCGAGGGAAATGCGAGGGTTATTTTTTAACACATTCAACAGCGTCTACTGCTGATTGTGTATCAACAACTGCATAGTTATCAAGAGATGTACAATCCTCATTGATCCATTTCTTAATAACTAAAAAACAATCATTATACTTTTTTCCGGACTGCTGGATATATTCATCTAACCGTTGAATATATTCAGTAGTTTTGTTTTTTCCGTATGTTTCCACAAGTGATAATAATTGCTCATCAGTCAAAACAACATTATAATAATCCCCGTAATGCTGCACATTTAATTTCTGCCTTTTTCTCGATTTAGCAGGTTGAGGATCTGTATCTGTTACTTTATCTTTCTCTTTCTCTCTCCCTCTATCTTTATCTTTATCTTTTACTCTCTCTCTTACTTTATCTTTATCTGTATCTATATCTGTCGCATTTGTTGACATTTGTGACATTTGTGACATTTGATGACATTTGTTAACATTTGTAACATTTGTCACATTACTATGTTTTTTTCGGGCGTCGGATCGAACCTTGCACGTCTGCGCCCATTTAATGCCGTCCCGTTCTATTGACTTAGAAAAAAACATAAAAGCAATGTTCAATCCATTATCTTTAAATTTAGGAATTTCACCTCTTGCAGCATAAGCAATTAACGAACGAAACAACATAGCAAGATCCGAATCAGAAAGAGAATTAAAAACAGGCTCCCAATCTTTATAGATTAAAAAGCTTGGGTTTTCGTGCCAATCCTTTAATTCAGAAATCTCAGCCACATATTACACCCCCTTATCCTTATCATCGAGCCTTGAATTATTGAGATATTCGACAAGCTTGTCAATGTTGATTAAAAGCCTGTTGCCGCTTTTAACACTTACAATCTCACCACTTGCGGCTTTGGATCTGATGAAACGCTCAGGAAGATGAAATAATTCGGCGGTGGTTTTAACTGTTTCCATTCGTGGAATTTCATAGATGGACTTTGACATAAAATGTTCCTTTCCGTATCTTTATTAGATACCTAATAAATTTTTATACTAACCACTAAAAATTTAATGGTCAAGTATATTATAACAAAAAAAATAAAAATGTCAAGTAAAGTAACAAAAAGAAAAGATATGCAAAGTAAAAGGGGTGAACATATGGCAAGCATTACAAGGATATACAACAAAAAAGGGGAACTAATATCTTATCAGATTAGAGTATACCGAGGAGAAAAAGAGAAAGGGAAGCACAACAAGCCGTTTTTACTTACGTACAAGCCGCCTAAAGAAGCAACTACAAAACAGAAAGAACAATTAGCAGCTGCTGCAGCCGTTGAATTTGAAAGGAAATGTAAAATGGGATTTATGACGGATATCAGAATGACATTAAAAGAATTTATTCCAATATACATTGATACAATGGAGAATATATTGTCACCGTCAACTATGCAATTCTATAAAAGAAATATAAATGATTGTATAATACCATTCTTTGGAAATATCAAGTTAAAAGAAATCTCAGTACCAATGGTTCAGAAGTATATTACTGAGCTGTGTAATAAAACGCCAATGACAAGAGGAATAGTCGGAACAGGGAAGATCTCACCGGCAACGGTCAGAAGATACCTAACAGTTTTTCAATCAATAATGAAACAAGCATTTAAACAAGGATATATAGAAGAAAATCCGGCTAAAACAGAAAGATTAACAATGCCAAAGCAGCTGCAGCCCAAAATAGAAATATTCAGTAAGTCAGAGGTAGAGTTATTACTTGCATATCTTGACAAAGAGCCGCTTCAATACAAAGTATTGATTTATTTGGCAATATTCACAGGAGCAAGGCGAGGGGAGCTCGTGGCATTAAAATTTTCTGATATAGACTTTGTAAGAAAGAAAATGACTATTGAACGAGCGGCAATAAAGATAAAAGGAGAAAAAACAATAATAAAACCTCCTAAAGATAACGAAGTAAGAACAATAAGCCTTAATCCATATTGCATCGATATTATAGAAAAGTTACAAAAAGAGAAAGAACAAATAAAAAAAGACATTGGAACACAGTGGAAGGGAAAAGAGTGGCTATTCACTCAATGGAACGGAGAAATAATGAACCCCACAACACCAACAGCTTGGTTTAATGACTACTTGAAGAAAATCGGAATAAAACACAGGAAATTTCACTCACTTAGACATACTTCGGCAACACTGTTATTATATGGGGGAGTAAATATAAAGCAAGTGCAAGCAAGGCTCGGACATTCGGACATAGAAACAACAAACAAATACTTACACTTAGTCGAATCAGCTGATGAAGAAGCAACCAAAGCACTAACACTAATGTTAATACCAAATAAAGAAGATGAAATGAACACAAATTACACGAAAAGTGAACAAAAAATAGACTAAAAGGAGAATAATATGAAAGACAAACAGAAGAGATTTTGTGAAGAATATGTAAAGTGTTTGAACGTTGTTCAAGCGGCAAAAATAACGGGTTATTCACGTTCAGCAGGATACAAGCTAATGAAATTGAACGAAGTTCAAGAAGAAATAGAAAATCTAAAAGAAAAAACACGCAGCGAGAATAAGACAATAGAAGATGAAATAATAGAAATGTTAAAATTAGTAATGAATGACGAAAGACAAGCTGCTAATCACAGAATTAAGGCAGCTGAGGTTTTATGTAGAATAATGGATATATACGGAAAAGAAATAAATGTAGAAAATAAACAGATAGAAATAACAGGCGAAGAGGATCTACAAGATTAAGCGCAGAGGACCTACAAGATTAAGCATTGACAAACTGTGTCAAAAATGATACAATAAAGAAGCTCCATAATATTCACAACCTTATTAGCTCCGTAGTAATGATTAAGAATTACTGCGGAGTATTTTTTTACAGCAAATAACAAGCAAATTACAAGCAAATTACCAGCAAATAGAATTAAAGTCAAAAAAATAGAACAATCTCAATTTAAAACGTGTAAACAGCTGCGGAAACGAAAAAAAGCGGGAAAAGGAAACAAAACAATCTCTGCCGCCCGCTCCTTGACAGACAGAATTTAAAGGCGCATAACGGAAAATTTTACGCAATTAGACCTCCCGATGAAGTTTGTTCTCCCATTTTTACAAGTACCTCCTTCTCACAAAGCAAGGGATCTCCCCGCAACCAAGCGAGGGGGTCTAAAGGCGTAAAATTTGGAGTTATGCGCAATTAAATTCTTTACGCCTGACAAGAAGCTGTGTTTTTCTTTTATCGTTTGTTGTTTTTGCCGCAACGCCCCCTCCCCCCCGCCCCCCTCCCCCCCAAGTCGGGAGGGGGAGGGGGGTCATTTTGAAACAATCACATTAAAATCGCCGTGGTGATAATTTATGAAAATAAAAAAGTGCGCTAAAAGCCAGCTCCGGCGGACGGTGGGGCAGTTCCGCTCTTCCGCACACTTTCAGCTGCGATGCGGAAACATTCCCTCGCTCGAGCGTGTCCCGTTTCGTGTGTATCGCTCGTTCTGCGACGCTTGCTGTTTTTTTCAGTTGTGCTTGTCTTACTTATCTCTTTCCGTCAACAGCTGCTTAAGCAGGGGCGGACGCTCCACTCGCTGTTCACGTTTTGCCGTGGCTCCCTTCGCTCCACTGTCCCGCCGCCCCCCTCCGCTTGTGAGGTGCGATGAAAGTAATCGGGCGTTCGCTCCGCTCCGCCCGCTGATGCGTTCGCTGCGCTCCGCTCTATGTATTACGAAAAAAGGGGGTAAAAAAATTATTTTTTGGACGCTGCGCGATCTTGACAGGTTCTGGAAATTGCGGTATTTTTTATTTGCCGAAAACTCAAAAGCAAATAAAAAAGTTCGGAATTTTTCGGATTGCAAGTTTACCGCAATTTCCAGAACCTGTCAAGATTAAATCCAAAAAATAATTTTTTTACGTGCGTAAAGATAATGAGTTTCAGTGCCTCAAATCTAAAAGCAAATAATAGGAGAATAAAAGTTGACAGAAAATCGAAAAAGTATTATAATTAAAAGAAAAGGCAGAAAAGAAAGAATTATAAAAGATTGCAAGATAAGAAAAAAAGAAAACCGCTTATATAACTCAAACGTTCATAATACAAGCGGTTTAGGAATAAATTAAAAAGCGTTGGGGTGGTAGAGGTCGCCTGTTCAAGTCAGGTCACTCCGACCAGCAGCGTTTCGCTGCATCATATACGCTCTCAATCTCACGAGAGCGTATTTTTATATATTATTCCTCCAAAAAATCTTTTCGGTAAAGATAACACATACATAAAGCCGTATTACAAGAGCCTTTGCGTGTTTTGCAATCGGCTTATTTCTGTTTTCACCTCGGATCTGCAAATATTGTTCTATCCCGCCTATTTTGATATAGATATTTTCTTGTATGCCCGTGTCTGTATCTATTTTTGACTGCAATGAGTTATAAATACAAAAAAACACAACAGTCAAGACAACCGACAAAGCTATGGCACATAATATAATAAATAGTATCTGCCTTTTCTTTTTTACTTTTCTAAGCGAAATTCCCTTCATCAAAATTTACATCTCCGCAATACCGGATATAACGGCTTGAATATCCAAATTTACACCCGCAAGAGTGAGCAAGTCGGAAGCGAAATCTTTTACTGTTGAATATACCTGCTCTTTGGTACAATTCAATACGCCTGCTGCAGCCAAAGATACAATTCCGTGTGTAAATACAAGCATTCTTTGAAACAGCATATCTGCCTGTTCTCTGCTAATATTAAGGTATTGATACAATTTATCTATTAAAGCGGCATTTCCTTTGTCTGTTAAGATAAAATTAAATCCGCCTCTGCAATAGCTCTTGCTTTCACCCATATAGACAAAACGAAACAGATTGGGGGCGTCAAACGCTAAATTGATATACGCATAACCGATTTGCCAAAATGCTTCTATGCAATTCTCTGAAGCAGGCGTCATTTTTTGATTTGCATAGATAACTGCTTCCTGTGTCAGAGCTTCCCTCATATTATCCATATTGCCATATTGCCAAGCTATCGGCTGTGTGGAGCATTTCAATTCTTTGGCAATACTTTTTATATTTACTGCGCTATATCCGTCACGGATAAGAATATCTAATGCTGCTTTAAGAATTTTCTCTTTTGTGATTTGAACGCTTCGAGGCATAATGCACCTCCACAATAAAATAAACACGTTTATATAACGATATTTATATTATAATATAATTTACGGATTTGTCAATTCCTCTGGGTGAAAGTTTACAAATTAAAATCGAGTTTTGCCTTTTTATTTGCGCTTATACTTTTTGTCTATATTAAGATTAACAATCAGTATTATACAAAATATACTTATAAATCAAACAAAAAAATCCCCCACTCCATAAGGAATAGGGGATTTTTATAATACTGTCTTAGCAAATATTATTTCTTATCTTTAATAGCTGCCTGAGCAGCAGCAAGTCTTGCAATAGGCACACGGAAGGGTGAGCAGGAAACATAGTCAAGACCGATTCTGTGGCAGAACTCAACAGATGTGGGATCGCCGCCGTGCTCGCCGCAGATTCCGCAGTGGAGAGAAGGACGAGTGGACTTGCCTAACTTAATTGACATTTCCATAAGCTTGCCAACGCCGATCTGATCCAATTTTGCGAAAGGATCGTTCTCAAAGATCTTAGCGTCATAGTAAGCGTTCAGGAACTTGCCCGCGTCGTCACGGGAGAAACCGTAGGTCATCTGTGTAAGGTCGTTTGTACCAAAGCAGAAGAATTCAGCTTCCTTGGCAATATCGTCGGCGGTAAGAGCAGCACGAGGAATTTCAATCATTGTGCCAACCTCGTACTTAAGATCAGAGCCTGCGTTCTTGATTTCTTCATCAGCGGTAGCAACAACAACGTCCTTAACGTACTTTAATTCCTTAACCTCGCCTACCAAAGGAATCATAATTTCGGGAACTATGTTCCAATCGGGGTGAGCTTTCTTAACGTTAATAGCGGCACGAATAACGGCTCTTGTCTGCATTTTTGCGATTTCGGGATATGTTACCGCAAGACGGCAGCCTCTGTGACCCATCATAGGGTTGAATTCGTGGAGAGAAGCGATAATATTCTTGATCTGCTCAACGGTTTTGCCCTGTGCGTCAGCCAATTTCTTAATATCAGCTTCTTCTGTGGGAACAAACTCGTGGAGAGGAGGATCCAGGAAACGAATGGTAACGGGATCGCCTTCCATAGCCTCGTAAAGAGCCTCAAAGTCGCCCTGCTGATAAGGCAGAATCTTATCGAGTGCCTTTTCACGCTCTTCAACAGTATCTGCGCAAATCATCTCACGGAATGCGGCAATTCTGTCCTCTGCAAAGAACATATGCTCGGTACGGCAAAGACCGATACCCTCTGCTCCCAATTCCTTAGCCTTCTTAGCGTCACGGGGAGTATCTGCGTTGGTGCGTACCTTCAGCTTTCTGAACTGATCAGCCCAGCCCATAATTCTGCCGAACTCGCCTGCAATCTGAGCGTCAACAGTGGGGATAATTCCGTCGTAAATGTTACCGGTAGAACCGTCTATTGAAATAGGATCTCCTTCGTGGAAGGTCTTTCCTGCAAGAGTGAATTTCTTGTTTTCTTCGTCCATAGCGATGTCGCCGCAGCCCGATACGCAGCAAGTACCCATACCACGAGCAACAACGGCAGCGTGAGAGGTCATACCGCCTCTGACTGTCAAAATACCCTGAGAAGCCTTCATACCCGTAATGTCCTCGGGAGAAGTTTCAAGACGGACAAGAACAATCTTTTCGCCTCTTGCCTTCCACTCAACAGCGTCCTCGGCGGTGAATACGATCTTTCCGCAAGCAGCTCCGGGAGATGCGCCAAGTCCCTTGCCGATAGGTGTAGCTGCCTTTAAAGCCTTTGCGTCAAACTGAGGGTGAAGCAAAGTATCAAGGTTACGAGGCTCGATCATTGCAACTGCTTCTTCGGGAGTTTTCATTCCTTCGTCAACCAAGTCGCAGGCAATCTTCAAAGCTGCGGGAGCGGTTCTCTTGCCGTTGCGGCACTGAAGCATATACAGCTTGCCGTTTTCTACGGTGAACTCCATATCCTGCATATCGTGATAGTGGTTTTCAAGCGTATCGCAAACCTTAATAAAGTCGTCGTAAGCCTGAGGGAACTTTTCAGCCATTTGAGCGATAGGCATAGGAGTACGAACGCCTGCCACAACGTCCTCGCCCTGTGCATTTGTTAAAAATTCGCCCATTAACTTCTTTTCGCCTGTTGCAGGATCACGGGTGAAGGCAACGCCTGTACCGGAGTTGTCGTTCAGGTTGCCGAATACCATAGGCATTACGTTTACTGCAGTACCCCAAGAATAAGGTATATCGTTATCACGGCGGTAAACGTTTGCACGTGGGTTATCCCAAGAACGGAATACTGCCTTGATTGCGCCGTAAAGCTGCTCCTTAGGATCAGAGGGGAACTCTTGACCGATTTTGGACTTGTACTCTGCCTTGAACTGGCTTGCCAATTCCTTTAAATCGTCTGCGTCCAACTCAACGTCAAACTTAACGCCCTTCTTTTCCTTCATCCGGTCGATGAGCTGTTCAAAATACTTCTTGCCCACTTCCATAACTACGTCGGAATACATTTGAATAAATCTTCTGTAGGAGTCATATACGAATCTCTTAAACTTAGGATCGGGGTTGCCCTTGATCATAGTGTCAACAACCTCGTCGTTAAGACCCAAGTTAAGAATAGTGTCCATCATTCCGGGCATGGAAGCACGTGCGCCTGAACGAACGGATACAAGCAAAGGAGCTTCCTTGTCGCCGAACTTTTTGCCGTTGATTTCTTCCATTTTGCCGATATACTGGTTGATTTCAGCCATTATGCTGTCATTTACTTCCCTGCCGTCCTCGTAATACTGAGTACAAGCCTCGGTAGTAATAGTGAAGCCCTGGGGTACGGGAAGTCCGATGTTGGTCATTTCCGCAAGGTTTGCGCCTTTGCCGCCCAAAAGCTCTCTCATAGTAGCATTGCCTTCAGAGAAAAGGTAACAATACTTTTTAGCCATTTAGTTATCCTCCTAAAAGTTTAAAAGTTTATATCGGCTTGTCCATATCAATAAAATATAGTATCTGAAATTTATCCTCAGGACTTGCCAATCATAACAATAATATTATAGCAGAACATTTAAAAAATTTCCACTGTTTTTTAAAAAAAGTTGTAAAATTTTTACAAAATTTTTTGTGTATTTCATAAATCAGCTGATAGAAAACCTCTATTCGCAAAATTTCCCCCGCAGACAGACTATATTTTGTCGAAAATCCGCATAAAGCAAAAATCAGGCAGAGTTTTTGCTCTACCTAATTTTAATACGATTTAATAAGATTTAATAAGATGAATTTTTGTGCAAATTCTAAATAAGTAATCGCCATAAAGAATACATACGGCTTTATTCCTCATTCATATTATACTTAAGTCTTTCCAAAATAGTGGCTTTGGAATCGGGCGAAAGATTAAAATTGCCGTTTTCGTCCGTTTCGCCGTAGGGAATATAATACTGTCCCGGCTTAAAGGTTTCTGCGCTGGTGAACAAAAGCGCCTGCTGACGTTTTGTGTAGTCGTCTATGGTAAGGTTGTTGTCGGTGGTGTTCATCAGCTTGGTGAAGTGACTTTGTATAACTATGGCGGAAAGTCCGTGAAGATTGCTGTTAATAAGCGACACTATGGCAGAACCCACCGCTAAGCTTTGATAATCCTCTCCGTATTGAGGATTGTTGTAATTCATATAAGTATATAAATTTGTGCCGTTCATAGAATGACCGCCTGCTTCAAAAACAACGGCTCCGTCGTTGGCAAGAACGTCGTAAGCGCAGTTTACAAATACCTTGCCCAAAGAGTCCGTCAATTCCACAAAGCTGTCCCTGTCGGATTTAACATATCTGTCGCACTTTATTCCGAATGTGTTTTCAACGCCGTACAGCACCGACTGTATGCCGCCCTCCGAATACCAGCCGTCTGCGGTGTTTATTTTATTTCCCACCTTAAAATTGGTGTTTTTCTTTACGGGAATACAGATAATGGTTTCGTCTGCGGGCTGAAAGCTTACAATGGTGTATAAGGAGGGATTTGCGGCTTTTTCCTCCGACAGCATAAACAATGTTATCAAATTGTTTGTAGCATCGGGAGCGTCGCTTTTTATGCCGCTGAAATCCTTTTTTTCCTTGGGAACAAAAATAACGTCCCAAAATACGGAAAGAAACATTCCCGCAAGAACGGAAGCGGATATAAACGTTAATAAATAAATATACCAGTTGCTTTTTCTTCTTTTTACTGCCATTTGAACCTGCCTTAGCTGTATATTTTGTTTTATGTACTTGTATTTTTCCTGTTTATGATGTATAATTTAAATCTACACAAAATATATTTTAACACATCTTTATGAAAAATACAAGAACAAATTGTAAAAAGGAAACTGATGATATGGATTTTTTAAAGCGCTGCTGGGCGGAAATAGATTTGGACGCATTTGATGGCAATATGAAGGTTATCAAAGAGCAATGCCCCGAAAAAGAGATAATCGGCGTGGTTAAAGCCAACGCATACGGACATTCGGACGTAATATGCGGCGGCGAAATGTACCGATTGGGAATACGGAAATTTGCGGTTTCAAATATTCACGAGGCGCAGCGGTTAAGGGATATTATAAAGGACAACCATTGCTTTCTTTTGGTGTTCGGTTATGTCAGGGAGGAGCATTTTAAGGATATAGCAAAGCTTAATGTCACCGTAACCGCCGGAAGCGTTGAATTTGCGGAAAGGATAAACGAATTTGCAAAGCGGGAAAATGTGAAGATACAAGCACATATCGGCTTTGACACAGGTATGTCGAGAGTTGGAATACGCACAAGGGAGGAGGCGGACAAAATTCTTGCTCTCTCCAATATCGAGGTTACGGGTATGTACTCTCATTTTGCGGTTTCCGACGTGCTTGACGAAAATAACAGGGAATTTACTTTAAATCAGTATCACAAGCTGTTGGAGCTGTCGGAAAACTACGGCTTGCCCATACACTGCCAAAACAGCGGCGGGGTATGCTTTTATCCCGAGATGAAATCGGATTATATGCGCCCCGGACTTATTCCCTACGGACTTTCGCCCAACACCTCGGTGGAAAATCCGTTGAAATTAAAACAGGTTATGACCTTAAAAAGCGTAATCGACCAAATAAAGATAATACCAAAGGGAAAGGATATAAGCTACGGAAGAACCTACACAACGGATAAGGAGCAGGCTGTGGCGGTTGTGCCGGTGGGTTATGCGGACGGATATTCAAGGAAAATGTCTAACGTGGGCAAGGTGGCTGTAAACGGCGTGCTGTGTCCCATAAGAGGCAGAGTTTGTATGGATCAGATGATGATCGACGTTACCGAGGCAAATGCAAAAATCGGCGACCAGGTAATACTTTACAGCGGCGAATACAAGGAAACAAGCCTTGACTATATTGCCGATTTATTGGGCACGATAAGCAACGAGGTGATATGCTGCGTTTCCGCCCGTGTGCCGAGAGTGGCGGTAAGAGGCGGTGAAATTGTTGAAGTGGTTAACGAAAGGTAGGAAAATTGATTTGTTTTATATAACAACCTAACGTTGGCTGCATACAAACGGCTGTAAATTGATTGCGGTTTAGGGGTTCTGATTCCGTAATCGTAATGTTTTTGCTGCTGAGGTATGATTTGTTTTCTCAACTGCGCTGGGCTTTTTAGCGGCTTTGTTTGGCGGTTTACGGCTCTTATTGCTGCGTTATTTTATATTTTAAGCGCATATGTCGGTTTGTGCTTCTTGGCTTACTTTAAAAGTTTGCTCTGTCGGTAGATTGCGTTTCTGCTGCTTTATATTTCTGCGCTTGCAGTATATGTTTTGCTTATACTGACAGCGGCGGCTTTCCGTTTGTATGGGACAACGCTTTCTTGAACATCTCCCGCTTTTATTCGTTTTGGATAAGGCGGGAATCTTTTTGTATGTTTCTCGGTTATTTTTGTGATTTAGCCGTCGGTGCTTTGCCGTCGGGAAAATTGGGGTGCTATTTGACTTTGTGGTATCTTACCGTATTTTGAAATTGTTTGACGCTTACAGGTCGGGCTTGTTTTATTGCAATTTTTCATTACTGCTTCTCCATATTCTCATTATTAAAGATAGTTTTGTTTTATAATATCAAATTTTGCGGAATCAAATTGCTTTACAAAATGCTTTTTTTATGATATAATAATTTCAAACTAAGTAAAGAGGAAGATTTTATTTTGATTT
>CAZRRT010000002.1:0-29205 GCA_964602605.1 uncultured Ruminiclostridium sp. | reverse complement strand
TTGTATCAATTAGAGGAATCGCTCCGCTGCGCTGCGCTCTTTTTATGATATAATAATTTCAAACTAAGTAAAGAGGAAGATTTTATTTTGATTTTTGAAATTATTGTATCAATTAGAGGAATCGCTCCGCTGCGCTGCGCTCTTTTTATGATATAATATCTTCAGACTGCGGAAAGATGAAGATATTATTTTTATTTTATAATTTATTGCATTATTAGCACAATCACTTTTATAATATGAAATAAATTCAAACAAAAATCTGTTGGAAAGGTCATAGCTATGAAACTTATATATGCTATTGTAAACAACGACGATGCGAGAATTGTAATTAACTCTCTCACCAAAAACGGATTTTCCGCCACAAAATTAGCGTCAACGGGAGGCTTCCTTATGGCGGGAAACACCACCTTCCTTATATGCTCCGAGGACGAAAAGGTGGACGGAGCTATTGAAATAATCAGAAATCACAGCCATAGAAGAACCCAATACGTTCCCACCTCCGCTTCTTACGAAACAGGCTCGTATGCCGAGTTTCCCGTTGAGGTAAGCGTTGGCGGCGCAACTATATTTGTTACCGATATTGAAAGATTTGAAAAGTTTTAATCGGCTTTTTATAATGCGTGAGGTTTGGGAGAAATTGCCTTTATTGCCTTTATCCATAGGCAGTTTAAGGATTAAATTATTGCGGAATTTCGGAAAGGAAAGTTGTTTATGAAAATTTACGGCAATAAACAGGCGTTGGATAGGCTTTCCGAATATTTTGCAAGCGACAGGTTTCCCCACGCTTTACTGTTTTTCGGCGACAGCGGCACAGGTAAAAAAGCGTTGGCTGACTATACCGCTATGCAGCTGTTATGCAGTGAGAAAAAAAGCGTTCCTTGTATGAACTGCCAAAACTGCAAAAGAATTGAACAGCATATACACCCCGACGTAATATACAGCCACTGCTCCGGGCTTTCCATAGACGATATGAGAGGCGTTTTAAAAACCGCCTTTGAAAAGCCTCTTGAAGGTCAAATAAAGATTTTTGTTTTTTATGAATTTCAGCTGTTGGAGCAAAAAACTCAAAACGTGGCGCTCACCTTTTTGGAAGAACCCCTTCCAAGCGTGAAATTTATACTTACCGCCTCCAACAGAAACGGTATTCTGCCTACCATTCTTTCACGTGTTGCGGCGCTGCAAACTCAAAAGCTGACTGAAAGCGAGTGCTGTGAAGCGTTGGCGGAACAAGGCATAGAAAATTCTCGGCAGCTTGCTCAAACCTACGGCGGCAATTTGGGAATGGCAATAAAAGCTGCGGAGGATAAGAATTCCGCTGAGTATTTGGAGCGGGCAAAGGAGTTTTGCGGCTATATCATCGAAAAAAACGAGTACAAGGCAATAAATCTGCTGCTGCACCTTCCCCAGCCCAAGGAGAACAAGCGAGAGCCTTTGCGGATATTGGTTACTGAAACGGAAAAAATCTTTCACGACGGCTTTGTAATATCGGCAGGCGGAAAAGGCGGCTGCGGCTGCTGCAAGGAATTATCTAAAAGGCTTGCCCAAAGCTTTTCAATCCAAGTATTAAACAAAATATGCGACGAGGCTGTAAAATTCAGCAAAAGCGTGACGGAAAACAATTTTAACGCAAAAATCACCTCATACGCTTTTGTTTCCGCAATTTTCAGTGCTTTTTGCCTTGATAAATAATTATAAATAAAATCGAAAGGATATACAAATGACCGAAGTAATAGGAGTAAGATTTAAAGAGGTAGGAAAAATATATTACTTTTCTCCCAAGGGAATAAAAATCCAAGCGGGAGAAAAGGTTATCGTCGAAACCGCAAGAGGAGTGGAATGCGGCGATGTGGTTATGGGAAACTTTATGGCGGACGACGAAAAAATTGTCCGTCCCTTAAAGGAAATTTTTCGAGTGGCAACCAATGATGATTTGGAAACTCTGAAGAAAAACATTGCCCGCAAGGACGAGATAATGAAGGTGTTCACCGAAAAAATAGCGGAGCATAAGCTTAATATGAAGCCTATCGACGTGGAATGTACCTTTGACAGCGGCAAAATTATGTTCTATTTCACATCGGAGAGCCGTGTGGATTTCCGAGATCTTGTAAAGGATTTGGCAAGCATATACCGCACTCGAATTGAGCTTAGGCAAATAGGCGTTCGTGACGAGGCAAAGATGTTAGGCGGTCTTGGCATTTGCGGAAGAAAGCTGTGCTGCGCTTCCTTTTTGGGAGAATTTCAGCCCGTGTCTATTAAAATGGCAAAGGAACAGTCACTATCTCTTAATCCCACCAAAATATCAGGCACCTGCGGCAGGCTTATGTGCTGCTTGAAGTACGAGCAGGACAGCTATGACGAGCTGTTAAAAATCACTCCCAAGGTTGGCGCATTGGTTGAAACCCCACAGGGCAAAGGAATTGTAACCGATGTAAATTTGCTGACAGGCGCATTGAAAATACAGCTTGACAAAAACAAGGACGCCGCTCCCGTTGCCTTTAGACGCGACGAGGTTAAGCTGTTAAAGGATTCAAAAATAAGAGTCAACAGAGATGAAATCGCCGCATTAAAGGATTTGGAGGATTAAAAACTAAAAAGCCGCTTCTTTGGAATTGCTCCTTAAAGCGGCTTTTAATGTTTTTTAAAAGATTTTTATGGATAATAATAAACGGAAAAACTCCGACATTCTTTAAGTAAGAATATCGGAGCTTTATTATTGGCTTATAAGATGAATATTGTTAGCCTAACGTAAAACAAATATTATAAATTTTTTACAGCTTGCCGCCGTTAAGGGCAGCTTTTAAGATAATCTTTACATCGGAAATGTTGACTTTTTCGTCCTCGTTTACATCGGCGGCGATTTTTTGATCTTCTGTTAGTGTGTCGTTGTTAAGTGCGCCTCTTAGTGCGATTTTTACGTCGTTGATGTTTATTTTTTCGTCGCTGTTAAGGTCGCCTAATTTAACGGCGGGCTTTTGTTTTAGTACATATTCGCTGAAATGGTTTGTTGTGAATACCATATAGCCGTTTTCGTAATCCGCATTCATATCGGTAAGTTTGCCGTCGGCTTCCTTGTAGCTTACCGTGGTCTTTTTGCCGTCCCAGCCATTGGGGAGAGGGATTTTTACCGTTACGTCACCCGGGTTCTGTACTTTGTTTCCGTCCTTGTCCTTTAAGGTGATGTTGTAGATTATTTGGGTGTCGGAAGTTGATTTTGTTTCTACTTCAAGAGTTTTGTCGGTTAAGTCGGGGTTTTCAATGATTATTCCTGTGTCTTTGTTGATTTCGGCTTCTTTGCCTAATATTTTGAAGGGGATTCCGTGTTCTGCTGCATAGGTTTGAGCGTAGGAACTTTCATAGCCGTAGATAGTGAGAGAGGTGCAGCCTTCAAACGCACCATTACCTATAACTGTCACGCTGTCGGGAATTGTCACTGAGGCGAGAGAGGTACAGCCTTCAAACACAGACCAGCCTATCTCTGTCACGCTGTCGGGAATTGTCACTGAGGCGAGAGAGGTGCAGGAACTAAACGCCCCCTGACCTATACTTGTCACGCTATTGGGAATTGTCACCGAGGTGAGAGAGGTGCAGTTCTTAAACGTGTAATCGTCTATACTTGTCACATCGTCGGGAATTTCCACCGAGGTGAGGGAGGTACAGCCATTAAACGCAAGACCGCCTATACTTGTCACACTGTTGGGAATTATTATGGATGTTAGAGAGGCGCATTTCGTAAACGCCCAAATTCCTATACTTGTCACGCTGTCGGGAATTTCCACCGAGGTGAGAGATGTGCAGCCGAAGAACGCATTGATACCTATACTTGTCACGCTGTTGGGAATTTTCACAGAGGTAAGAGAGGTGCAGTCGTAGAACGCACTGTATATACTTGTAACCTTTTTCCCCTCAATCTCCGAAGGGATAACCACATTTCCGCCATTACCCTTATAACCCGTAATGGTAACGCTTTCCCCGTCCTCATTAACTTCATAAGAAAAATCACTTTCGGGAGCTTCCTCCTCATTGATAACCGCCGCCCTGCCTGTCAAAACATTATCAACTGCCAAAGCTTTTTCCGCACTTACATTTGGCAAAGCTGCAGCCGTCATAGTCAAGGCTAAAACCGCCGCCGCAATCTTTTGAATTTTCATTATCCTCGTCCTTTCAAAATTTTTTAATAGCCAACATAACATTAAATCAAAAAACGTTTGATATAACGTTAAGTTACAGATTATGACACCATTATATCACAAAGTATTAAAATATGCAACAATTATGTACAAGAAAATCTAAAAATAACTGTAAATTCCTTTTTACCTATAAGCTCAAAGATTGTCTTGTTTAGCAAGGTTTACCCCTATTTAACCATTCCGAAAAAGACCGAATGGTTACTGTAATATTTTTTAATCTTCCGTGCAAAATATTAAAAAAACAAAAGGAAGAACAAAAATGCTTATAATAACAATACGAACGGTTTTGCTGTATCTTTTAATCGTGTTTGCCTTAAGGCTTATGGGAAAAAAGCAGCTTGGAGAGCTTCAGCCGTCGGAATTGGTTACAACTATTATGATTTCCAACATAGCAACCTTGGCGCTGGAGGATTCGGCAGTACCTATGCTTATGGGCGTTGTGCCTATTCTTATGATAGTGTGCCTTGACGTGATTATGTCGGGGATAATGCTTAAAAGCAGAAAAGTAAGAAAGATAGTGAGCGGCACTCCCAAGGTAATAATCATCGACGGAGCAGTAGACCAAGTACAGCTTAAAAACCTGCGGTACACCTTAGACGATGTTATGGAGGCAATGAGAGAACAGGGAATTTTCGATTTTTCCCAAATTCAGTACGCAATAGTTGAAACCAACGGCAAAATCAACTTTTTGCAAAAAGAAAATCCCCCGAAAAATCCGCCCGAGATTATAATAAAGGACGGAGAAATCAACTTTGACGGCTTAAACAGAACAGGCTTGGGGGAGGGCTGGGTGAAAGCGGTTTTAAAGGAAAAGGGCTTGAACATTTCCTCGGTGTTTGTTATGTCTGCGGATTCCGACGGAAAGCATTTTGTGGTTGTTAAAAATCAAAATAATATTTAAAAGCTGTCTTATGATACCGAAAATTCGCAATAATTATTTTTAAAGGAGCAATACTATGAAAAGAATAGTTATATGCTGTGTTCTTGCATTGTTAATATTTGTTGGAGGAATAGTAAGCGTTATTTATATTTCCAATACCGCAGACGATATAATACAAAATATAGAAAGCCTGCAAAGCAATTTTTCAAAGGGCAACATTTCCTTGGCGCAGCAGGACGCAGGCAAAATGAGCAGCGGCTGGAAAGGCTTTCGGAAAATACACATACTTACCGTTGACAATGACCACGCTTTGGAAATATCAATGAGCTGCACAAAAATTGAAAGCCTGCTTAAAGATGAGGACGATGATCTTATCACCGAATGCGAGGTGATGAAAGAGCTTATCAGAATATATAAATCGGAGCAGATTCCCACTTTTATGAACGTGTTGTAATATATTTTGCTTGCCGAAAAGCTTTTTTGATTTTCGGCAGGCTTATATTTTTTAGAGATATTTTAAGTAAGCCGTAATATCTTATGAATAAATTCTTATAGCAATATTTATATCATAATTAAAAGAAATTAAAAATTATCCCTTGATATTTTAAATGAAATAGTGTAAAATAAAATAAATATACACTTAAAAAATATAGAATAAAATTAACATCAGCATATATAAAAAATCACATATCACAATTATTAAAAATTGCAAAGGATCTTTCAAAATGAGAGTGGCATTATTTACAGAAACATATTTACCTATGGTAAACGGAGTGGTTACCCACGTAAAAACCCTTAAAGAGGGCTTGGAGCTTTTGGGACACAAGGCGATTATTGTAACCGCCGATTCAAACGTAAAGAAAACTCAGGCTTCAAAGGATATTATGTACTGTCCCGCAGTAAAATTGGAAAAAATCTACGGCTATGACGTGGCGTCCCCAATAAGCGCAGACCGACTTAAAATGATAAAGGAGTTTAATCCCGATATTATCCATATTCACAATGAGTTCGGAATAGGACTGTCGGGTGTGCTGATTGCAAGAAAGCTGAAAATACCGCTGGTGTATACAATGCACACTATGTACGACGATTATCTTTACTACATTGCGGGCAACGCTCCCACGCAAAAGCTGCTTTCCACCGCAACTCATCAATATGCAAAAATTCTTGCAACCGCCGCTCAGGAAATTACCGGTCCTTCAAAAAAGGTGGAGGAATATTTCAGACGCTGTGGAGTTAATAAGCCGGTTACCGTAATCCCCAACTCGGTGGAAACAGACGTATTTAACAGGTACTCCATAGATAAGGAAAAAACCGACCAAATCCGCAAAAATTACGGCTTTTCCTCGGAGGATTTGGTGTTCTGCTTCTGCGGAAGAATGGGGCAGGAAAAAAATATTGAAACACTGTTGGATTATTGGGCTAAAAACATCAAGGACAGCGACGGAATGAAGCTGCTTTTAATGGGCGGCGGTCCTCAGCTTGAAGAATTTAAAGAATATGCAAATAAGTTGGGTCTGCAAAATACCGTTGTGTTTACCGACAGAATCGAGCATAAGGACATACCCCCCTACTATGCAGCCTGCGATTGCTATATAACCGCCTCCCTCACCGAGTGCCACTCCATTTCAATGATGGAGGGACAGGCTACGGGAATGCCTGTTCTCACCATTAGAGACGAGCTTAATATGGATCAGATTGAGGAAGGGGTCAACGGCTTTTCCTTCAGCGACGCAGACGAGATGTACAAGCATATGAAGTACATCAAATCGCTGTCAAAAGAGGAATTGGACAAGCTGAAGCGGGTTTCGAGAGAGTCTATTGTTTCATCGGGAACAAAATCTATTGCGGAAAAGCTGCTGACAGTTTACGACAAAGCCATAAAGGAATACAACAGCGCTCAAATGTACCGCAAGCTTCCCCGAGAAGCAAAAAAAGCATACAAAATCAAATACGGAGATATTTTAGATATTGGCAAGCCCGAAAGACCCAAAAGAAAGGTTAAAATTAAACTAAAGCGGCTTACCCCACAGCAGCGTATGGAAAAAAAGCGGCTGAAAAAGCTTCATAAAGGAAAAAAGCATATTACCCTTAAGCTCTCCGAAAAAAGCCGCAAAAATAAAAATATCTTTACAGACGACAGCGGCAAATCGTCATAAATTTATTAACTGTTATTTTCAGACAGATACTTATAGCAACATTATTGGCATATATGAGTATAATAGGATTAGACAAGTATATGATTACTACTGTTAATTAAGGAGATAAATTTATGTCGGACGGTATTTTAAATTATTTCAGCGGTAATTTTAACAGTACCGCAGCAGATGTGATAATATCTGTTTTGTTTTTGGTAATAGGATTTTTCGGGCTGATTAAAGGGGCGGATATTTTTGTGGACAGCGCCTCTCAAATTGCCGCAAAGCTCAAAGTTCCTCTTATAGTAATAGGTCTTACCATTGTGGCTTTCGGCACAAGCGCACCCGAAGCGGCAATCAGCATAACCTCCGCTTGTCAGAACAATGCGGGAATAGCCGTGGGCAACGTTTTAGGCAGCAATATAATGAACATACTGCTTATTTTGGGCATTTCCGCCTTGATTTGCAATTTAGCCGTAAAGAAAACCACATTTAAATACGAAATACCCTTTGTTGCATTTATAACTGCCGTATTATTGCTTTTGGGATATTTGGGAAAAAGCGTCAACAGACTTGACGGCGTGATTTTGGTTGTATTGTTTGCGGCTTTTTTGGTTTATCTGTTTAAGCTGGCAAAAAGCGGAGATAAATCTCTTACCGAGGATTTGCCCGAAATTGATGAAAATGCGTCTATTCCCAAAATGATTTTATTGGTAATAGTAGGAATTGCAATGGTGGTTTTGGGAAGCGATTTCACCGTCAGCGGAGCTACAAAAATCGCTGAAATATGCGGCTTGGACGACCGCATAATAGGTTTAACGGTAGTAGCCTTCGGAACATCTCTGCCCGAGCTTGTCACCTGTATCGATGCGGCAAGGAAAAAGAAAGCGGATATTGCCATAGGAAATATAATCGGCAGCAATATCTTTAACATCTTGTTTGTTTTGGGAATTTCAGCTTTGGTAGCTCCCTCTCCCATAGTATTTTTGGACTCTTTTATTATCGACGCAGTGGCAGCTGTTGCAGCGGCGGTAATCCTTTGGCTGCTGTGCCTTAAGGACAAAAAAATCGGACGCTTGGGCGGAGTTATAATGTTGGCTGTATATGCGGGATATTTTGCATATCTGTTTTTGCAGCATTGATAAAATTAAAGATTAAAGCACGGCTTAAACAAACAGGCTATGCTGCGGTTAAATTTCAAATTCGGAAATCTATCCCCGATTAGCTTAATATGTAATTTGCCGATTTAGAGGTTAGAAAGGTCTTTGCAGAGGTTATATATGAGAAAGGACGGATAATTATGAAATCGGAAAAAACCGCCCATAGAATTAAAAAGCCGTTTACGGCGATTTTAATCGGCTGTTTTTCGGTATTTGTCACTGTTTTTGCCGTATACGGCGCAGCGGCTTTCGGTATGAATATCATTGAGTCCTTTATTCCGCAGGGCTTGTTTCTTTCCTTTATGGCAGCTTCGGTATTGATTGGAATAATCGGGTATTTTGTCGAAAAAAAGCTGAAAAAGGTTTTTGACAACAACGGCTTTTTGGTTTTGCTGATCTTTTTTCTGCCGCCTGTAACTCTCATTTCACTGTATATGATTATTTTCAAAATAATAATGAAATCGGGTAATTTTGATTCCGTTTTTTCCGCAATATCAATGATTTTCTTGACGGCGGGCTTGGAATTGGGCGGATTGATATTCTACCTTGTACTTAGCGGCTTTTCATCTTTTATCAAAAATAAGAAAAGTCAAAAATCGGATAACCACCTAATACAAAAGGAAAGCGAATAATAAAATGGAGAACACCGAAACAACAAAACAAGCTCCCCAAAACAATATGGGCAAGGGTAAAAAGGCGGGAAAGTTAGCCTCTGTTGCCGCAATAAGCACTGTCGGCTTTTTTATCGCCGTTTCTATGGGCTTCAGCTTTTTGGGCGGATTGGAAATGCTGATTTTAATTATTCTGCTGATATTGTTTTCAGTGGGATTGTGCAATGAAAGCTTGAAAATGAAAGGCGGCTACGGGATTTCACATATTGCCTTTTTTGCAGCGGCTTTTATTCCGTCGGCTGTTTTGGGAGCGGCGGCGCTGGCTTTGGGATGTGCGGGATTTATTAACGAATTTGTAAGCAGTATTTTAAAGCTTTCCGGAATAATATGCTTTGCGGAAATCGGCGTAGTTGCCCTGTTATCGGTTGTCTATATTATACTTAAAAAGAAAAAGAAGATATAAAAAGGAATTACAAAATGAAAACAACAGAATTGTTCAAAAGCAAAACCACCTTGTCCTTTGAAGTGTTTCCGCCAAAGCCCACCTCCGACGAATCGGTAATATACAAGGCTTTGGACGGAATGGTAAAGCTTAACCCCGATTTTATCAGCGTTACATACGGGGCAGGCGGCGGCGCAAACTGCCAAAAATCGGTGCAGATTGCCTCGGATATTAAGCACAAGTATCACACCGAAAGCGTTGCACATCTTCCCTGTATCGCACTGAGCGAAAATGAAGCCGTCAATATTCTTAACAAATTCAAAGACGAGGGAATAGAAAACGTCTTGGCTTTAAGAGGGGACATTACCCCCGAAATCGTGCCTGACGGACGGTTTAAGCACGGCTGCGATTTAATTGAGTTTATTGAAAAAAATTATGATTTTAATATAATCGCCGCCTGCTATCCCGAGGGTCACCCACAGTGTGAAAGCAAGGAAAAGGACCTTGAATACTTAAAGCAAAAGGTGGATATGGGTGCTTCCCAGCTTATAACACAACTGTTTCTTGACAACGACTGTTTTTTGGATTTTCGCGAAAGAGTTAAAGCAAAGGGAATAAGCGTACCTATTGAGGCGGGTATTATGCCTGTTACCAACAAAGCCCAAATTGAAAGAATGGTAAAGCTTTGCGGAGTTCAGATGCCGAAAAAATTTCTGCACGCAATAGAGCGGTATCAAAACAATCCCGCCGCTTTAAGAGATGCGGGAATAGCTTATGCTGTAGATCAGATAGTGGGGCTTTTGTCCGAGGGAGTGGACGGAGTTCATCTGTATACTATGAACAACTCCTATGTGGCACAGCGCATATGCGAAGCGGTAAAAAGCTTGTTTGAGGTATAACGTTATGGGAAAAGGAACAATCGGATCTGTACAGCGCTTAAAGATACTGTATCTGTACAAAATACTTCTGGATTACACCGACGAGGATCACGCTCTGTCTATGCCCGCTATTATCGAAATGTTGGAGAGCAAGGGAATTTCCGCCGCAAGAAAGGCTTTGTACGAGGATATTGAGGCACTGAAGCTGTACGGCTTGGACATAATTTACGAAAACGGCAAAAAAGGCGGCTATAAGGTTGTAAGCCGTGATTTTGAGCTGCCCGAATTAAAGCTTTTGGCGGACGCTGTTTCTTCTTCAAGATTTTTGACCGAGAAAAAGTCCGCACAGCTTATAAAAAAATTGGATAAGCTTAGCGGTGTGTATCAGGCAAAGCAGCTGGAGCGTCAGCTGTATGTTTCAAACCGTGTAAAGTCCTTTAACGAGCTTATATATCTTAATGTTGACGCCATAAATTCCGCTGTTTCGGCGCATAAGAAAATATCCTTTAAATATTTCGATTACGATATTCATAAAAAGAAAAAATATCGGGACGGAGTGAGGGTATGTTCCCCCTATGCGCTTACGTGGGAGGACGAAAGATATTATCTTATCGCTTATTACGAAAAGTATGAAGGAATTTCTAATTTCAGAGTAGACAGAATGGAAAACGTGCAAGTCTTGGACGAAAAAGCCGAACCCTATCCCGAAGGCTTTAACCTTACCGACTATCTCAATTCCTCCTTTTCTATGTTCAGCGGAACTTCACAGCCGGTTAAGCTGCGTTTTCACAGCAGCCTTGTAAATGCGGTAATAGACCGATTTGGAAAGGACACGGTTATTGCTCCCGACTATTCCGATAAAAGCAAAGCAGCGGAAAGCTTTACAATAACCGTTCAAGTAAAAACCGACTGCCCCGAACCCTTTTTCGGCTGGCTGTTTCAATTCGGAACAAAGGTGCAAATCCTCTCTCCTGCTTCTCTTAACAAAAGATACAAGGAAATGCTGAAATCGGTTTTGAACGAGAAATAAATCCACTAATAAAGAGTTTTTATCTGATTTCAACATAAATATTTTTGAATAATCGGCTCGAATTTTCATAATCATAATATCAAACAAAAAATAAAATGATAAGCAAAAAAACGAGAGAAAAGCAGAAAACACAAAAGAAATCAAGAGAAAAACAGATATATTTAAAAAAATCGGTAAAAATATATTGACAATTCGTTAAAAGATAGGTATAATAACAACTGTTGCGCCGATAATTCGGCAGAAGTATGAAAAACTTCAAATTATGAATGAAAACAGGAGGAAAATAAAATGTCTACTTATATGCCCAATCCTCAGACAGTTGAGCGCAAGTGGTATATTCTTGACGCAGCAGGCAAGCCCTTGGGACGTGTTGCGGCACAGGCTGCTCTTATGCTTAAGGGCAAGCACAAGCCCACTTACTCTCCTCATTGCGACTGCGGAGATCATGTAATTATCATTAACTGCGAAAAAGCGGTTCTCACAGGAAAAAAATTAGAGAAAAAGTTTTACAGATGGCACACCGGCTATATCGGTCACTTAAAGGAAGTGCAGTACAGCAAGCTGATGGCTGAAAGACCTGAAAAGGCTATGGAGTTAGCGGTTTACGGTATGCTGCCCAACAACACAATCGGCAGAAAGGCAATGACAAGACTTCGCCTTTACAGAGGCGCACAGCACGTTAACGCCGCTCAAAAGCCTGAAGAATTTAAGTTTTAAGGAGGGATAAGCAAATGTTTGAATCTAAACCATATTATTATGGAACCGGCAGAAGAAAGCATTCCGTTGCAAGAGTGCGTGTTTATCCCGGCTCCGGAAAAATCACCATAAACAACAGAGATATTGACGATTACTTCGGTCTTGAAACACTGAAGCTGATTACCCGCCAGCCTTTGGCATTAACCGGCACAAGCGAAAAATTCGACATCGTCTGCACCGTTGCAGGCGGCGGCGTTACCGGTCAGGCAGGCGCAATCCGCCACGGTCTTTCAAGAGCTTTATTGCAGTACAGCGAGGACTTAAAGCCCGTTCTTAAAAAGGCGGGATTCTTAACCCGCGATCCGAGAATGAAGGAAAGAAAGAAGTACGGCTTAAAGGCTGCTCGTCGTGCTCCGCAGTTCTCAAAGCGTTAATTGCTCAACAGAATATTATTATATCCTATGCTTATTTTTGCATAGGATATTTTTTTGACTTACGATTTGATTATCCGAATAAGGAGCAGGAGAAGATGCGTAATTGCGGCATCTACAGCATTAGGAATAATGATGCTGTCAAAATAAGAACACGCTCTAATGATAATTTCCGATTAAAACAACACAAAAATCAAGTCCGATACTCCCGAAAAAGGAATATCGGACTTAATTATTTTTTGAGCATTACCAAATCTCAGCAAGAAGCTTTGCCTAAAATCAACCGCCAATAGTGCCGCCGTTAAGCGCTGCCTTTAATATAATCTTAACATCGGAAATATTGACTTTTGTATCCTCGTTTACATCGGCGGCAATTTTTTGATCCTCTGTGAGAGTGCTGTTGTTAAGTGCGCCTCTCAATGCGATTTTTACGTCGTTGATGTTTATTTTCTCATCGCTGTTAAGGTCGCCTAATGTAACGGCAGGCTTTTGTTTAAGTACATATTCGCTGAAATGATCGGTGGTGAATACCATATAGCCTTTTTCGTAAACCGCCTTCATATCGGTAAAAGTGCCGTCCGCTTCCTTGCGGCTGACGGTTGCATTTGTCCAGCCATTGGGGAGAGGCACTCTTACGGTTACGCTGCCTGTAGGCTGTACTTCGTTTCCGTCCTTATCTTTTAAGGTGATGTTGTAGGTTATTTCGGCGTCGGTGGTTGAGGTTGTTTTTACTTCAAGAGTTTTGCCTGTTAAATTGGGGTTTTCAATGATTATTCCCGTGCCTTTGTTAATTTCGACTTCTTTACCTAATATTTTGAAGGGGATTTCGTTTCCTGCCGCATAGGTTTGAGCGTAGGAATTTTCATATCCGTAGATAGTGAGAGATGTACAGTCTGCAAAAGCAGAACCGCCTATGCTTGTCACGCTGTCGGGAATTATCACCGAGGTGAGAGAGGTGCAGTCTTCAAACGCCCGAAGGTCTATCTCTGTCACGCTGTTGGGAATTGTCACCGAGGTGAGAGAGGTGCAGTTGGAAAACGCAGAATCGCCTATACTTGTCACGCTGTTGGGAATTGTCACAGAGGTGAGAGAGGTGCAGCTACAAAACGCATAATTGTCTATACTTGTCACGCTATCGGGAATATCATATTTATCAGCTGTCTTTCCTGCGGGATACTGAATAAGCACTGTCTTATCCTTGTTAAATAACACACCGTCTTGTGATGAATAGTTAACATTCTTTTCGTCAACATTGATTGCTGTGAGAGAGGTGCAGCGTTCAAACGCTCTCCCGCCTATACTTGTCACGCTGTTGGGAATTTCCACCGATGTGAGAGAGGTGCAGTTATAAAACGCAGAATAGCCTATACTTGTCACGCTGTCGGGAATTTTAACCGAGGTGAGAGAGGTGCAGCCGTTGAACGCATTACCGCCTATCTCTGTAACGCTGTCGGGAATTGTCACCGATTTGAGAGAGGTGCAGTCTATAAACGCAGAATAGCTTATATATTCCACGCCGTCGGGAATTTTCACAGATTCTATAGAGGCGCAGCCTTCAAACACATAATCTTCTATATATGCCACACTGTCGGGAATTGTCAACGATTTGAGAGAGGCACAGTTATAAAACGCATAGCTGTTTATAGTTGTAACGCTGCCGGGAATTGTCACTGATTCAAGAGAGGTGCAGCCGCTAAATGAATAACTGCTTATCTCCTCCACACCGTTGGGAATTGTAACCGAGGTGAGAGCTTTGCAGACTTCAAACACACCAATGCTTACACCTGTCACGCTGCTCGGAATATCATAACTCTTGTCCGTCTTTCCCGCAGGATACTGAAAAAGCCATGTCTTATCCTTATTAAATAATGCACCTTTTTGCGATGAATAGTTAGCATTATTTTTGTCAACATTGATTGCTGTGAGAGAAGTGCAGCTCCGAAACGCAGAACCGCCTATAATTGTTACACTGTCGGGAATTGTCACCGAGGTGAGGGAAGTGCAGCTCCGAAACGCATAATCGCCTATAGTTGTCACGCCGTCGGGAATTGTCACCGATTTGAGAGAGGCGCAGCCTTCAAACGCACCATCGCCTATCATTGTTAAGCTTTTGGAAATTGTCAATGATGCGAGAGAGGTGCAACGGAAGAACGCAGAACCGCCTATAATTGTTACACTGTCGGGAATTGTCACCGAGGTGAGGGAAGTGCAGCTCCGAAACGCATAATCGCCTATAGTTGTCACGCCGTCGGGAATTGTCACCGATTTGAGAGAGGTGCAGCCTTCAAACGCACCATTGCCTATACTTGTCACGCCGTCGGGAATTGTTACCGAGGTGAGAGAGGTGCAGCCTTCAAACGCAACATCGCCTATACTTGTCACGCTGTCGGGTATTTCCACCGATGTGAGAGAGGTGCAGTTGGAAAACGCATACCAGCCTATACTTGTCACCTTTTTACCCTCAATCTCCGAGGGAATGACAACGTCTCCGCCATTGCCCTTATACTTAGTAATGGTAACGCTTACCCCGTCCTCATTAGCTTGGTACTCAAAATCACTTGCGGGAGCAGCCTCCCCGGCGGTAACCGACGCCCTGCCTGTCAAAACGCTGCTTTCAGTCAGAATATACTCCGCACTTACATTCGGCAAAGCCGCAGCTGTCATAGTTAAGGCTAAAAATGCAGCTGAAATTTTTCTGAAATTCATTTCTGTTGTCCTTTCTAATTTTTTTATCAGAAGCCTAACATTTATTTAGTGACAGAAGATTTTATGTTAGGTTGCTGATAATAAAACTATTATATCATAAAGTCTTAAATTATGCAACAGTTTTTCAGCAAATGAATAAACTTTTTTGGCGCATATCTATGCCGTGCAACAAAAAACCCGACGTTCCCCAAAAAAGGAACATCGGATTTTTTAATAAAAAGATAAAATCAAAAATGTAATCGAATTATTTTAAATCAGTTTTTTATCGGTTATGGATATTACATTTCAATCAAAACTTCATTTACGTCTTTTAATATATCTGCGTCAATATGAATACCGTCAAGCTTTTCGCCGTTTACCGTTACCGATTTAACTCCGTGCTGACTGCCCTTTGGATTTTTTACGGTAACGTTAAGTCTTTTTCCTCTGAAGGTCTTTTCAAAGGTGTATTCTTTCCAAGCCGAGGGAATGGAGGGGTCTATGGTAATTCCGCTTGTGTCGGGTTTAAGTCCCAGAATTCCCTCTGTTGTGCCTACCATAACCGTTGAAGCCGTGCCGGTGAGCCAATGGACATGGGCTCTTCCCGCAAAGGGACTGTCCTTGCCCTCCACAAACTGTCCGTATACGTACGGCTCTAAGCATCTGTGTTCTGCGCTGTCATTGTAGGTTGCGGGAGCTGCTTCCGTCCAATATTTGTAAGCCATATCTCCTCTGCCTAACTTTGATTCCGCCAAAATCAGCCAGCCCTGCGGCTGTGAGAATATACCTGCGTTTTCCTTGGTGCATTTGTTGAAGCACTGCATAAGTGCGCCGTCAAAGCCGTGTTCAACATAAGGCGGATACATAACCATTGCGCCGTAGGGAGTGTTAAGCTCTCTCTCCACGCTGTCCATAGCCTTAACAGCCTGTACGGGAGTGGAAAACTCGGAGATAACCGACCAGGACTGAGGATTAAGCCACATAGAAGCCTCGGGATCGGTGCGCTGACCGATTACAGTGCCGTCCTCCTTGTAGCCTCTTATCCACCTGTCCTCGTTCCAGCAGCCCTCCAATATTTCGGTAAGCTTTGCAAGGGTATCGTCAAGGTACTTGATATAATCGGTATCCTTTTTTAATTCCGCATAGCCGTGAAGAATTTTTATTGCATATACAAGCTGAAAGGCAACAAAGGTGGACTCGCCCTTTTTGCCGAGTCTTAAGCAGTCGTTCCAATCGGCGTGAAGTCCCGCAGGCATACCGTGACCGCCTAAATTGTTCATTGAAAAGCCGATTGCTCTCTTTAAGTGATCGTATACAGTGCCTTTTTCGCCGTTATTAGCATAGAGTATTTCCTCGTCCAAAAATCCGATGTTGCCGCTTTCGGAAATATATTTATAAACAGTCGGGAAAAGCCACAAAGCGTCGTCTGCCCTGTAAGAGGGGTGACCTGTTTCCTTAACGTATTGGGGATCGTCGGGAGTGTTTTCCTGTCCCGCTTTATGGGTGTATTTTACAAGAGGAAGTCCTGCGCCGTTGGTTACCTGTGCGGACAGCATAAACTTAATCTGTTCGTAAGCCATTTCGGGAGCAAGGTGAATAACGCCTTGTATATCCTGCACAGTATCGCGGTAGCCGTAACCGTTTCTGAGACCGCAGTATTGGAAGGAAGCGGCTCTCGACCAAATAAAGGTGATAAAGCAGTTGTAAGCGTTCCAAACGTTCACCATATTGTTGAAATTATCGTCGGGAGTGTGAACCTGCAAATTGTTAAGCTTGCTGTGCCAATAGTTTTTAAGCTCAGTAAGCTCTTTTTCCACAACGCCCTTTTCTTCATATTTTGCAATAATTTCTTTGGCGATATTTTCGGGTTTTTGTCCCAAAAGGTAGGTGATTTCCTTTGTTTCTCCCGGCTGTAAAACAATGTCGCTTTGAAGTGCGCCGCAGGAGTTGGTGTTGTAGTTAAGATCTCCCTTTAAGCCTTCCTCAATTCCCTTTGGATTTGCATAGCTTCTGTACGAACCAACAAAAGCGTCCCTGTCGCCGCAGTAAGCGGAAACCTCTGCCCCTGCAACTCCCAAAAATCTCTCATTGTCGGGATTTTTAAACACTTCGTTTTGCTTTTGCTGAATGAAATTGCCCTTAAAATAAGTGTGGGTGATAAAGAGGGTGTACTGTAAATTTACCTGATCCTGCTCGTAATTGTTGTCGTTTACAAATTCGCAGTAGCCTGTTACAGAGAGCTTTCTTGGCTTTGTGTCATTGTTGGTGATTTTTGCCGCCCAAACCTCGTAGGTTGCGTCCTTTGGCACATAGTAGGTTACCTGGGATTTGATGTTTTTGTACTCGGAGGTGATTACCGAGTAAGCAGTACCGTGACGGCACTGACTTTTAAAGCTGTCAAGAGGCTTGCAGACAGGCGCCCATGAAGCAGACCAAAAGTCGCCGTCCTCATTGTCCTTAATATACACATATCTGCCGGGCTGATCGTTGGGTACGCTGTTAAAGCGGTAACGGATAACACGTCCGTTTGCTCCCGATTTAACAAAACTGTAGCCGCCTGCGTTGTTGGAGATGATTGCGCCGTATTCGGGCGAGCCTAAATAGTTTGCCCACGCCGAGGGAGTGTCGGGACGGGTGATCACATACTCTTTGTTTTTTTCATCAAAATGTCCGTAATTCATAATGATATTGTCCTTTCCTTGTATATGTTTTCGTTTAAAAAAGGGAAAATCCGTGAGCTGAGATTTGGTTATCAAGGGATATTTCGGCGGAAATGTTATTCAAAGCTTTTTCGTACCCCTGTGATTGTTTCTTAGGATTATTTTTATTATAGCAAGAAAACGATTACTTGACAAGGGCGGTATTTTTAACAAATTATTTTAAATTATTTGTGCAATTTTACTTGATTGTATGGGCGTATTAACTTTAACAGTTGACAGTGTATATTTATAGTTGACAGTTAAGGTGTGCCGCTGCGCAGTAAGTGTTTTAAATAGTATGAGAATCGTACATACCATAACCGTCAACTGTCAATGGGGAGCGGATTTATGGGATTTATTTTTCATTTAACAGATTTCTTATCTCTCGGTGATTTGGCATTACCTTATCAAGCACCTTGTAAAATTCGGCGGAATGGTTCTGCTGCACAAAATGAGCCAACTCGTGGCAGATTACATATTCTATGCAGATAATAGGCTTTTCAAGCAGATTTGAGTTTAAGGTTATTTTCTTTTTATTAAAAGCGCAGCTGCCCCAACGGGATTTCATATCTCTGACTGTAAATCGGGGATATGGAATATGTATTCCCGCAGCGGTAAATTTGTCATACTCTTTCGCTAACAAATCCGAAAAAATTTCTTTCGCCTTCATTGTTTTCCAAGTGTTTATGTACGCATTGATAAGCGAATCTTGTTCATTTTTATCCATTTCGGCTACTATTGTAGGCATAATTATGACAAAATAATCCTTTGATATTTCAATTCGATCATTTTCGCTGTATAGAATTTTAATTTGCAGGCTTTTTCCCAAATATTTTATAATTAAGGGATCGGCTATTTTCCTTTTTGCATATTTTTCCTGTGCTTTAAATACAAAATCCGCATTTTTAATAACAAACATATCGGCAGCCTGCACCGAAACGCCCCCCGGAACAGAAAGGTGAACACTGCCATCGCTTCTCACCCTTAGATTGTAGTTTTTTACCTGCTTTTTTTCAAGCTCGTATGTTATTTCCTTGTTATTTGTTTTAACTTTTCTGAACATTTTAACTCCCGATTTTGAAAATTGTTATCCCCAATAATTATAACCCATTGCTTTTTATTTGTAAATATTTTTTCTAAGCGGTTATAAAATAATATCAGAACAGCAAAACAGCCTTTGCGAACCGTAATCCGAAAAGGCTGTTTTTGGCTATAGTAAAATCACTTACTTAGCGTTGTTTTCATAAGATTCAATCATCTTTTTTACCATCTGGCCGCCTACACTGCCTACCTGCTTTGCGGTAAGATCGCCGTTGTAGCCGTGATCCTTGAGAGGTACTCCTACTTCGTTAGCAGCCTGCATTTTGATAGAAGAAAGATTTGCGTTTCTATTCTTATTGCTTGCCATTTTGCAATTCCTCCGTATAATAAATATAAATATTCAAACGAATGGTTCTACAAGGACTTTTGCCCTTGTGCTAATATTATTACACGGGAAATTTTCTTTATGTAAGGTAATTTTTTTTAAAAAGTGAAATTTTTGGAAGCAATGCTGTTTTTTTAATCGGCGGAAGTGAAAATTAAATCGACGCTCCCAATTAACCTTAAAATCCGTTAAAATTTTTTCTAAAGCTATTGAAAAAATATTGCTTATTATGATATAATTATGTATATGTAAATATATTATTTTATAACTATGTGAATTGCACAAAATTATTTCATTAAAGATATTGATTTTTAATATATTGATATGTAAAATAATATATGGTTATATGACAATAATATATTTTACAACATCAATAAAATATGTTAAAATTTTAACAAGGCAGTAAATCAACAGCTGAAAAGAACAATTCAAATTACCACATTATTTTTAAAAACACGGCAGGCTGATTTGGTTGTTTTGATTTTCAGCTGAAGAATAAGCAAAAACAAAATAAAAAGGAAACGGAGAGTATAACAATGAGAAAACAAACCGCAGTACCGGCTATTGTTGACAGCGTTGAAGCACTTGAAGCAAAAATCGCTCAGGTGAGAGCTGCTCAGGAAAAGTTCTCAACCTATACGCAGGAACAGGTTGACGCAATTTTCAAGGCAGCCGCAACAGCAGCAAACACCCAAAGAATCCCCCTTGCCAAAATGGCTGTTGAGGAAACAGGCATGGGCATCGTAGAGGACAAGGTTATCAAAAACCACTATGCAGCAGAGTATATCTACAATGCTTACAAAAACACAAAAACAGTAGGCGTTATCGAAAGAGATGACAGTCAGGGCATTAAAAAGCTTGCTGAGCCTATCGGTCTTGTGGCTGCGGTTATTCCCACCACTAACCCCACCTCCACCGCTATTTTTAAAACCTTGTTGGCTCTTAAAACCCGCAACGGCATTATCATAAGCCCTCACCCCCGTGCAAAGGGCTGTACAATCGCAGCTGCTAAAATTGTTTTGGAGGCTGCCGTTAAGGCGGGCGCACCCGAAGGCATTATCGGCTGGATTGACGTTCCCTCTCTTGAGCTTACAAACACTATTATGAAGGAAGCTGACATTATCCTTGCAACCGGCGGTCCGGGAATGGTTAAGTCGGCGTATTCCTCCGGCAAGCCCGCTTTGGGCGTAGGCGCAGGCAATACCCCTGCAATTATCGACGAAACAGCTGACGTTTTGGTGGCGGTAAACTCCATTATCCATTCCAAAACCTTTGATAACGGTATGATTTGCGCTTCCGAGCAGTCGGTTATCGTTGACGCCAAAATTTATGACAAGGTTAAGGCGGAATTTAAGTACAGAGGCTGTCATTTCCTTACAAAGAAAGAGCTTGATATGGTTCGCAAGACCATTATCATCAACGGCGCATTAAACGCAAAGATAGTAGGTCAAAAGCCTGTTAAAATTGCGGAGCTCAGCGGCTTTGACGTTCCCTCGGATACAAAGATTCTTATCGGCGAGGTTGACAGCGTTGATTTGTCCGAGCCTTTCGCTCACGAAAAATTGTCCCCTGTTCTTGCTATGTACAAGTCGAAAAACTTTGAGGACGCAGTTCAAAAGGCTGAGCATCTTATTGCGGACGGCGGCTACGGTCATACCGCTTCACTGTATATCAACCAGATAACGGAAACGGAAAAAATGGCTGATTACTTTGAAAGAATGAAAACCTGCCGTATTCTTGTTAACACCCCCTCCTCACAGGGCGGTATCGGCGATCTTTACAACTTTAAGCTTACCCCCTCTCTTACCTTGGGCTGCGGCTCTTGGGGCGGCAACTCGGTATCGGAAAACGTAGGAGTTAAACATCTGCTTAACATTAAAACAGTAGCTGAGAGGAGAGAAAATATGCTTTGGTTCAGAGCGCCGGAAAAGGTATACTTTAAGAAGGGCTGTCTGCCTGTTGCCCTTGACGAATTAGGCAGTGTTATGGGTAAAAAGAGAGCCTTTGTCGTTACCGACTCATTCCTCTTCAACAACGGCTACACCAAGCCCATTACCGATAAGCTTGACGAAATGGGAATTGCTTATGCAACCTTCTCGGACGTTGCTCCCGATCCTACTCTTGAATGTGCAATAGAAGGCACAAAGGTTGCAAATTCCTTTAAACCCGATGTGATTATTGCAATCGGCGGCGGCTCTGCTATGGACGCTGCAAAGATTATGTGGGTAATGTACGAACACCCCGAGTGCGACTTTATGGATATGGCAATGCGCTTTATGGATATTAGAAAGCGTATCTATACCTTCCCTCATATGGGCGAAAAGGCATACTTTGTTGCAATCCCCACCTCCGCAGGTACAGGCTCGGAGGTTACTCCCTTTGCGGTTATTACCGATGAAAAGACAGGAATTAAGTATCCTCTTGCGGATTATGAGCTGCTTCCAAAAATGGCGATTATCGATGCGGATATGATGATGAACGCACCTAAGGGACTTACCTCCGCTTCAGGTATCGACTCACTTACTCACGCTTTAGAAGCGTATGTGGCAATGCTTGCAACTCCCTTTACAGACGGTCTTGCAGTTGAAGCGGGCAAGCTGATATTCAAATATCTGCCCTCCTGCTATGAAAACGGAGCAAACGATCCCAAGGCAAGAGAGGAGCAGGCTCACGCTTCCACCCTTGCAGGTATGGCTTTTGCAAACGCATTCCTTGGCGTATGTCACTCTATGGCGCATAAGTTGGGCGCATTCCACCACATTCCTCACGGTATTGCAAACGCTTTGTTGATTGAAGAGGTTATCCGCTTTAACAGTGCGGAAGTACCTGCTAAAATGGGTACGTTCCCTCAGTACGCATACCCCAACACCAAGGCTAAGTATGCGGCGTTCTCCGACGCTATGGGCTTTGGCGGAAAGAATGAGGATGAAAAGGTTGAAAACCTTATTAAGGAAATTGCAAAGCTTAAAGAAAGAATCGGCATTAAGAGAACTATTGCGGAATACGGAGTTGATGAAAAATACTTCCTTGAAACTCTTGACGATATGACAGAAAAAGCATTTGACGACCAATGCACAGGCGCTAACCCTCGTTATCCTCTTATGGAAGAAATTAAGGCTATGTATCTTAAAGCATACTACGGAAAGTAATGGAGGTAAGGATAATGAAATTAGAAAACGTTATTGCAGTAAGAAAAGACAAGACCATTTACCGCGACGGCGACAAAACCATTAAGGTTTTTAACGAGAATTACTCAAAAGCCGATATTCTTAACGAGGCGCTTAACCTTGCAAGAGTTGAGGAAACGGGACTTAACGTTCCCAAAATTGAAGAAGTGGGCGTTATTGACGGCAAGTGGTGTATCGTTACCGACTTTATCGAGGGAAAAACCCTTGCAAAGACAGCGGAGGACAATCCCTCTATGGCTGACGAATATATGAAGCTGTTTGTGGAAATTCAGCTGAAAATCCACAATCAGAGATGCGCTCTTCTTACCAAGCTTAAGGACAAGATGAGAAGGAAGATTTCTTTAAGCGGCTTGGACGCTACCACAAGATATGAGCTTTCCGAAAGACTTGACGGCATGCCAAAGCACATTAAGCTTTGCCACGGCGACTATATTCCCACCAACATTATATTAAAGAGCGACGGCACTCCTTATATTTTGGATTGGGCACACGCTACACAGGGAAACGCCAGCGCAGACGTTGCAAGAACTTATTTGCAGTTTAACCTTAAAAAGAGAGAGGATCTTGCAGAGCAGTATCTTAATACCTTCTGCGATATGAGCGATACTCCAAAGCAGTATGTTCAGCAGTGGATGCCTATTGTCGCCGCTTCACAAATGGCAAAGGGCAAGCCCGAGGAAAAGGAATTCCTTACACGCTGGGCAAGCGTTTGCCAATATGAATAAATAATTCATACTTTGTTATGGTGGCTTGATTTTAGTCACCATAACTTTGTATATGTACGTTTCACAATATGAAATATATTGAATCAGACAGCAACTTGGAGTGTGTTCGCATAAAATCAATATACAGATTTTTGTGCATAATTTTGTTGCCTGCAAGGCAAAATTTTGCAGAAATTTTATCATATTTCAAAAAATTTTAACGCAGTAGGCGGCAAAATTGCCGAAAAGATGCCTATTGAGCTTTATGTGAACAGGCTCTGATGAAAGGAACATCTATGATCAACATAAATGTATGCGTAGGCAGCTCCTGCCACATAAGAGGTTCGTATAAGATAATCGAGCTGTTAAACAACGCCGTAAAGGAAAACGGACTTGAAAACAAGGTTGCCGTTTCCGCCGCCTTTTGCCTCGGTCACTGTATGAACGGCGTTTCCGTAAAGGTTAACGATAATATTTTCGGCGTAAATGAGGACAGCTTTAAAGAATTTTTTGAAGAACAGGTTAAGCGTCCCGCTTTGTCGGAAGCTTAATAATGATACATAACGAGGAAAATTATGACTCAATATCTTAAACTGAAAAAATCCAACTGTAAAAACTGCTACAAATGTATTCGCCACTGTCCCGTTAAGTCAATACGCTTTTTTGAAAACCAGGCGTTTATTGTTGAAGACGAGTGTATTCTCTGCGGTCAGTGCTTTGTGGTATGCCCTCAAAACGCAAAGGAGATAAAAAACGACGTTGAAACCGCCAAAAGCCTTATTGCAGGCGGCAGCCCCGTTTATGCAAGCATAGCGCCGTCTTTTGTGGCAAACTATGAGGGACTTACCATTTCCTCTCTCAGAAACGCACTTAAAAGCTTAGGCTTTGCAGATGCAGAGGAAACGGCGGAGGGCGCAACGGTGGTTAAGCAAAAGTATGACGAAATGTGCGAAAAGGGAGAGCAGCAGCTGATTATCTCCTCCTGCTGTCATTCGGTAAATCTGCTGATACAAAAGCATTTTCCCGAGGCGCTTCCTTATCTTGCAAAGGTAGTTTCTCCCATGCAGGCACATTCCTTGGAGATAAAAAAACGTCATCCCGACGCTAAAACCGTGTTTATCGGTCCTTGCATTTCCAAAAAGGAGGAAGCGGAGGATTATCCCGGAATCGTGGACTGCGTTCTCACCTTTGAGGAGCTGTCGGAGTGGATGAATACTGCGGGAGTTAAGTTTGAGCCTTGCGACGATGATGAAAAAGAGGGGGGAAAGGCTCGTCTGTTCCCTACAGGCGGCGGTATTCTGCGCTCGATGAACTGCAATAATCCCGACTATACATATCTTCACGCAGACGGAGTTGAAAACTGCGTAAACGCTCTTAAAGAAATTGTCGAAGGCAAAATGGGAAAGTGCTTTATTGAAATGTCAGCCTGCTATGGCAGCTGCGTCAGCGGTCCGGTTATTGAGAGAAACCGCCACGCCTGCGTTTTCAACACCATTGTGGTGGACAGGTACGCAAAGAAGGAGGACTTTGACGCTTTACAATTAGACGATGACAGTATGAAAAAGGACATTAAGTTTATCGGTGTTAAGCGTCTTATGCCCGGCAGCAAGGCCATTGAGGAAATTCTTCACAAAATGGGAAAAAGAAGTCCCGCCGACGAGCTTAACTGCGGCAGCTGCGGCTACAACACCTGCCGTGAAAAAGCTGTTGCGGTGTACAACGGAAAAGCGGATTTGTCTATGTGCTTGCCGTTCTTAAAGGAAAAGGCGGAAAGCTTTTCGGATACTATTATCAAAAATACTCCAAACGCAATTATTGTTCTTAACGAATCACTTGAGGTTCAGCAGATAAATAAGGCGGCTTTAAAGCTAATGAATATCCCCAACGCCTCCGATGTTTTGGGAGAACAGGTTGTGCGTATTCTCGATCCGCTGCCATTCTTTGACGTTATCGAAAGCGGAGTAAATGTTCACGATAAGCGGATTTTTTTGGCGGAGTACAACAAGTATGTGGAGCAAACGCTTATTTACGACCCCGGCTATCATATAATAATGAGCATTATGCGTGACGTTACCGATGAAGAAAAGGCGAAAAAGGCAAAGGAAGAGCTTAGCCAAAGCACTATTGAAATCACCGACAAGGTTATTGAAAAGCAGATGACGGCGGTTCAGGAAATTGCGTCCCTTTTGGGAGAAACCACTGCGGAAACAAAAATTGCGCTTACTAAGCTTAAAGAATCTCTTAACGGACAATAAGAGGAGAATAACCTATGAACAATTTATGCACAGACATAGGCTATCACAGCCTTAATCACGTTGGGGAACAGCTTTGCGGCGATCAGGTGATAGTGGTAAAGCCTGACGAGGACACTGAAATTGTGGTGTTGGCGGACGGCTTGGGCAGCGGAGTTAAAGCTTGTATTCTCTCCACCCTCACTTCAAAAATTATCTCCACTATGATGGCGGAGTCTATGCCTATCGAGGAATGCGTCAACACTATCGCCTCCACTCTGCCCGTTTGCAAGGTAAGGGGAGTCGCCTATTCCACCTTTACTATTCTCAAAATATACGGCAACGAGGAAGCGGAGATAATTCAGTATGACAATCCCCATGTAATACTTTTAAGAGAGGGAAAAAATCTTGTGTATCCCGAAACCTCAACCGAAATAGGGGGAAAGACCATTTACCGCTCAAAAATAAAGCTTATGGAAAACGATGTGTTTATTATGATGAGCGACGGCTGTATTCATGCGGGAGTGGGAATGGCGTTAAATTACGGCTGGCAAAGGGATAATATAATAGACTATATGGAGAAGTTTTACACTCCCGAAGCCACCGCCAAAAGCCTTACCACTATTCTTCTTGACGAGTGCAACAAGCTGTACGGCGGCAATCCGGGCGACGATACCACCGTTTGCTCCGTAAAGATAAGGCAAAGACAGCCGGTAAACCTTATGATAGGTCCGCCCCAAGATCCCAAGGACGTAAACAAGATGATGTCCCTATTCTTTTCAAAACAGGGGAAACACATTGTCTGCGGCGGCACTACTTCTTCTTTGGCGGCTCAGTATTTGGGAAAAGAGGTCAGACCCTCACTTGACTATCTTGATCCCGAGATTCCACCCACTGCTGAAATTGACGGTGTGGATCTTGTAACCGAAGGCGTTATCACAATGAACAGAGTGGTGCTTTACGCTCAAAGCTATGTCAGCGATAACGAAAAATTCAACGATTGGAATTACGGGCTTGACGGAGCTTCCGCCATTTCAAGAATGCTTTTTGAGGAAGCCACCGATATTAACTTTTTTGTGGGCAGGGCTTCAAACGCCGCACATCAAAATCCCGATCTTCCCATAGGCTTTAACGTTAAAATGCGGCTTGTGGAACAGCTTGCGGAAGCATTAAAGAAAATGGGAAAGAAAATTAAGGTAAGCTATTTTTAATGCAGAGCCGCACAAAGCGAAAAGTACGGTCGTTTTGCGGTATTACTTTAATCGGGCAAGAGAAAAACTAATAATATAACCTCCAAAGATAAGGAGAAACAACTATGAGAAAATTTGATACAAAGGTGCAATATCTGAAATACAAGGTACTGAGAGAGGTTGCCCGCTATGCCTTTGAGGACAGGGAGCTTTATTGGTATCACGATATTCCAAAGCTTATTGTAAAGGGCAAAGAGCCTACAATGCGCTGCTGCATATATAAAGAGAGAGCCATTGTGGGAGAGAGAATAAAGTTAGCGTTAGGGGGAAACAAAAATAACCCCAACGTAATCGAGGTCATAGATATTGCCTGCGACGAATGCTCGGTAAGCGGTCACACCGTCACCGACAACTGCCGAGGCTGTATTGCTCACCGCTGCGAGGACGCTTGTCCCAAAGGAGCAATTTACTTTGACAGACAGCAAAAGGCGCATATTGATAAGGAAAAGTGCATTGAGTGCGGAAAGTGTGCAAAGGTATGCCCTTATTCCGCCATTGCCAACAACAAAAGACCTTGCGAAAAGGCCTGCAAAATCGGCGCAATTTCTATGAACGAGGATAAATGTGCTTCTATAAATTACGATAAGTGCATTGCCTGCGGCGCTTGCGTTTATATGTGTCCTTTCGGAGCGATTTCCGAAAAAAGCTTTATTCTTGATGTAATCGACTTTCTTAAAAAGAGCGATGACAACAGCAAGTACAAGGTTTATGCAGTTGTCGCTCCCTCTATTGCAAGTCAGTTCAGCTATGCAAAGTTGGGACAGGTGATTACGGGAATACGCAAATTGGGCTTTTATCACGTGATTGAAGCGGCATTGGGCGCAGATTTGGTGGCGTACAAGGAGGCGAAGGAACTAAGGGAAAAGGGCTTTTTAACCAGCTCCTGCTGTCCTGCCTTTGTAAAGTACATTGAAACACAATTTCCCAAATTAAAGGACAATATTTCTCACAATTTATCACCAATGGCGGAGATTGCAAAGCATATCAAGGAAAACGATCCCGACTGCAAAATAGTGTTTATCGGACCTTGTACCGCAAAAAAAGCCGAGTTTCAAAAGGAAACAGTAGCCCCCTACATAGACAGTGTAATTACCTTTGAAGAGCTTCAAGCCCTGTTTGACGGAAAGAATATTGCGGTGGAGGAGCTGGAGGAAAGCATACTCGACAATGCTTCTTATTATGGCAGAATATTTGCAAGAAGCGGCGGCATAACGGACGCCGTGGCAGAAGCTATCAAGGAGCAGGGAGTTACCGATTTTGAATACAAGCCCGTTTCCTGCAACGGCATTGAAGAATGTAAAATAGCGTTGTTAAAGGCTTCAAAGGGCGTGCTCCCCAACAACTTTATCGAGGGTATGGCTTGCGTAGGCGGCTGTATCGGCGGCGCAGGCTGTCTTACTCACGAGGAAAAGAACAAAAACGAGGTTGATAAATACGGCAAGGAAGCCTTTGAAAAGACAATCAAGGACGCCATTGCCATTTATCATAAGGAAGATTGAGTATTATGTAATTGATCTGTAAAAAAATGTTTTACGGATTTAATAAAAATATCCTGCTAAAGCTTTTTTCTGTGGCTTTGGCGGGATATTTTTATTATGGGAGTTTTACTTACAGCTTTTTTATTCTGATATTCAAAAGCCGAATAAATATCAACCGATAGTTGAATAATTTAAAACAACAGTTTATTGCACAACATAATAATATGTGATAAAATAGCCTTATCGTAATAATTTGCAAATTGACGAAAAAATATGAAGGGGTTTTGCTATGAAAACAATTAAAATAAATGAAGTGATTAAGAAAAAAAGGCTTGAATTGAATTTAAGTCAAGAAGCCTTGGCGGAGGCATTTGATCTTTCCATTCAAGCGATCAGCAAGTGGGAAAACGGACTTTCGTACCCCGATATAACATTGCTGCCAAGGATATGTGAGTATTTTAATATCAATATGGAACAGTTGTTTTTTGGTATTGAAGAAGCGGATAATATCTTAGACGAGCTTCCCGACGACAATATTTACAGAATAGTGCAGTGCATTGGAAAAACCATTGTAGATAAGGAAAATTGGGACAGTGAGAAAAGAATAAAGCTGCTTTTGCCCCAAAATGAATCAGCTGTAAATATGGAGATTTGGGGTTCTGCCGATATAAAAGGCAATGTTAACGGCGATGTTAAGGCGGGCGGCGGCGTCAACTGCGGAGAGGTTTACAAAAATGTCAACTCAGGAGGCGGCGTCAACTGCGGCGGCGTGTCGGGCAGCGTTGAAGCAGGCGGAGGAGTAAATTGCGGCGGCGTAAATGGAAACGTAAAAGCAGGCGGCGGAATAAACTGCGGAGGAGTAGGCGGAAATGCTGAATCTAAAGGCAATATTCGCTGTGGCAACATAAGCGGCAGCGTTACCGCTCAAAAAATCATCTGCAAAAAAATCAGCGGTGAGATCAAAGGCGGCAAAGTGTTTATAAATAATGATAACGTTGATGAGGAGGGTTTTGAAGAAGATTGATACTAATCTTATTTGAAGCTTTGTGCCTTGTATTTGCGGTTTAGTCGCTTTTCAATGAGGGACAACG
>CAZRRT010000001.1:0-114606 GCA_964602605.1 uncultured Ruminiclostridium sp. | reverse complement strand
CAGTGTGCGGTTTTCTAACTGCAACTGTCATCTGGAATTCAGCGGCTGACTAAAACCTATTCCCGCATTTAATAATACTCCAAAAATATGCCTTGCGGTAAAAAATTATGCCTGAAAATCCTCATATTGATTTTATGAACAAACTCTAATCTTCAAAAAGTCCTTATTATTTTCCAGCAAACCGAATTTTCGTTAATCAAAGGGCGGTCGTAGCTGAAATAGATTATTCCCTCCTCCTCCGCTTTAAGCTCCTGCAAAATCTCGCAGTCAAAGGGGTTTATAATCACTCCCAAAAGCTGACCTTTTTCTATTAAATCGCCTATTGTAACCATTGATTTAAAAATTCCGCCCTTTTTGGTTCTCACCTGCAATGTATCGCTTTCAAGCACTATTTCTGTTTTATATCCGCAAGGAGCTTTATAATCCAGAATGCCCTCCGACGACAAAAATCTCAGTACGGCGGCAACCGCTTCCGTGGCGGAATTTTCGTCAATGCTGTCGGTTTCGTTGGTATAAACGGAATATGAATTGGTTTCCCAAATCTGCCAATTATAATTTAAGGTGGTGGTGTCATAAGGACGGGGAGTGCGTATTATCCCGTACGGCAAGCCGAAGCTCTTCATCTTTTCCTTGTCAGTGTAGCCTGCGTCCATAACTTTAACGTGAGGGATAAATTTTCCTCTTTGATAAAAGCTGGCAAACTGTATGCCAAGCAAAAAGCCCTGCAATTTTTCAAAAACTCCCGCTGCAATTCTTTGAGTGGTTTCACCCAAATCATAGCCGGGGAACATACGGTTTATATCTGTGTTGTCCATTGTCCAAAATCTTTTGCCGATGTTCATTGAGTAGTAATTGATACAAGGCACAATAAGTATTTCCTTGCCCTCGGTAAGCTTTCCCGCCGCCTCAAGCTTTTTCATCTTCTCCACAAGCCTTGCACAGACGTACATTTGCTGCACCTCGTTGCCTCTTGCTGCGCCTACTATTGCCGCTGCCTTTGCGCCGCTGCCGAATTTATATCCCACTACCTCCAACGGCTCGCAGTAAGGGGATTTTAATGAATATAACACTTCCGTCTGCATTTTTACCTGCTCCTTTTTACGCTTTGTATTGCCGCTTGTTTGCTTTTTATCTGCATATTTGCCTTAAGCACAGTGGATATTGTACAGCTGAAAGTTAAGGTATACCGCCGTGCAGTGCATATTTATATTAACCTTTAACTGCCGGCTTTCAGCTGCTAACCGTCAACTGTCAAATATAAGCCGCAACATAGCAGCTGACAAAGGGAGAAATGCTGAATTCAAAGGCGGTTATCTTCTGCGCCGAATTGCTTTGAGGCGTGCATCTTAAAGCGAAGGAGTGATTATACACATTGTTGTCAAAGGTAAGCTTTGTGGAAAAAGCAAATCTCACTTTATCCATTAAACCACCCCCTTTATTTTGCTTTGCTGTCCCTCGAACAAATATAGGACAAGGCGATAAGAGCCTGCTCCACATATTCGCCGTAGTCCTCCCCCGTTTCCGCAATCTCCACCAATCGGGAAAGCTGATCGGTGTTATATCTGTAGGGTGTGTTTTTTGGCATTTTGGCAAGAGCAGCGCAAAGCCGTTCAAATTCAAGGTTTATAAGTTTGAAAGGGTATCTCATTCTAAAGAACAAATCAAGCCTTTCCACTGATTTTCCGCATTTGATAATATTAAGAATCTCGTCATTGTATATGTAATCGTTAATGCAGCCCCAAAAGCTGAAAAGCAAGTCCTCCAAAGGCAGCAAAGCCAACAAAAAGCTTCTTTTTGAGCTGTGCGCCTTTTCAAGCGTATCCTTTGCAAGCTGCAAGTAAGCAAGCGCCTCTGTGGATATTTCCTCTCTTAACACTATTCCGTTGTCATAGGCTTTTTCAAGGCTGTATTGCACCGAATTGAAATTGTTCTTGCCGAAAAGGAAGCTTTCCATAAAGCTGTTGATGCCGTCGTATGTTTCCTCTATACCAAAGCATTCAAGGTATTTTTCGTACAAATCGTCTTTTCCGCCCATTGTGGAATCGTACAGCTTTTCCAATGCTTTTAATGTGGTAAATACTCTTTCTGTGTATCTTCCCAACCAAAATAATCTGTCGCTGCAATCCATTGATATTTTTTTGGTTTTTATTATCTTGGTTATATTTAAGACAGTACCCATGTGTCCTTAAAACCTCCTCCTTGTGAAGAATTTACTACAAACGAATCGGGGTTTCGTGAAAATCTTGTAAGTCCCGACGCCCATACTCTTGTGGTTTCTCCCGATAATACGAAAGCTCTCAAATCCGCTTTTCTCATTACTTGATTATCGCCCTCCAAAATCGGAAGATCCAAAAAGTCAATTACTTCCTGTGCAATAAAACGTCTTGGCTCTTTTAAAACGGTGTTTTTAAATTCTTCCGCTTTTTCCCTTGAAAGCTCGCTTCCGAATACAACGCCGTAACCGCCCGCTTCCGCCACGTCCTTTATAACTAAATTTTCAAAATTTTCAATAACATACTTTCTGTCATCTTCATAATAAGGTAGATAGTTGGGAGCGTTTTTAAGAACGGCGTCCTGATTAAGATAGTATTTTATCATCTTGGGAACAAAGTAATATATTCCCTTATCGTCCGCCACTCCGTTTCCTATTGCGTTTAATATTGCCACATTTCTGCTGCGGTAGGCTTCCGTAAGATTTGGAACGCCTATCAGCGATCCGGGGAAGAAGTTCATAGGATCTAAGTATTCGTCGGAAATTCTGCGGTAAAGCGCACCCACTCTCTGTTTTCCTCCCGAATAGGTTTTGCAGTAGAGAATGTTGTCCTCTACAAAAAGCTCGTTGTTTTGCACCAAAGCCGAATCGGTAAGCTCCGCCAAATATGAATGTTCAAAATAAGCCGCATTGTATCTTCCGGGAGTGAGTATTGCGTTAATTCCGCCGCAGTTGACGTAATCCATAGTGTCCTTTAACAGCTTTGCATAGTTTTCTGTTGTCCGCAATGGGCGTTTCGTTAAACACCAATGGAGAAGCAACTCGGGTAAGCTCTCTGGCAATCAGCGGATAGGACGTTCCCGAGGGAATACGCAGGTTGTCCTCCAATATGTACCACTCTCCGTCCTTTGCCTGAACCAAGTCGATTCCCGAGATATGGCTGTATATTTTGTTTTTGGGAGTAATGCCCTCGCATTGAGGAAGATAGCCGGAGGATATATACACAAAATCCTCGGGGACAATTCCGTCCTTAATAATATGCTTATCGTGATAAATATCGTAAATAAACATATTGAGAGCGTCTACTCTTTGAATTAAGCCTTTTTCGATATTGGAAAAATCATCTTTTTCAATTATGCGGGGTATGGGGTCGAAAGGAAAAAGCTGCTCTTTAAAAGTGCCGTTTTTGTATATTCCGAATTTTACTCCGTATCTTCGCAGCAGCATATTTATTTCTTCCGCATTTCCTACGGGAGTGGCAATGCTTTTTCCGTTTACTATGGTTGGAGAATTACAGCTTTGGCTCATATCATCACTGCCTTTTTGCAAGAAATTATTCGGAATATTTCAAAACTGCTTTTTATAATAATTCAAGTCTGACAAAAGCATCTCTTTAAATCGATAAATCAGCCGAAAAAGCAAAAAGACGCTCGTTATCTAAACCAGCGTCTTTGCTTTAAGAAATTATTCCGTAATATTATAATATCACCTTGTAAAATATTTGTCAATGTAAAAACAAAACAAAAAGGTAATTAAATTTTGATTTAAATTATGCAATTTATAAAATCAAAAAATTCATAAATCAAGTTAGTCGATTATTTTAGCATTGCTCCGCAAATTAACTTTTTTACAGTAAAACTCAAATAAATTTGAAGTTTGCTGAAATTAAGAATAAATTTGCCGATTAAGATAAAGGTAGTTTTTATCGGCGATTATACCTGCGGTCTTTCAATTTCCTCTATTTCATTCATTTTATCAATAAACAGGGAAAAATCGGAAGTTTCTTCTTTTCCCTCTTTTTCAAACACTCCCTTTTGATCCAAACGATAGCAATATCCCTTGTTATTAAGCCATAAGGTGCTTTCAAAGCTTTTCAATTCTCCCATTTCTGACGCATCGGAAAAAGCGTCCGACAGCTTGGAGGCGTCGTATTTAAAATCTACCTTTTTCCCCTCCTCCCTTTTTTCAACCTTTGCTTCTGTGACCGCATAAGCGTTTACCGCAATAACGCCTTGGTCGGTATAAGGGTGTTTTTTCTCTTTGGTGTATACATAAAAATCGTCAGAGCCATAGGTTACCCCTGTCCACTCCTTGTCATTTTTATGCTTGTAATTCATTTCCGAACCGTTGTGAAATTCATAGTATACGTCCTCTCCGTCCTTTGCCATATAAAAATAATGAAGCGTATCCTCGTTGTCATACATAAAGGTAAATTCCTGTGTTATTTCTCCGCTTTGATTGTCCCGCATATAAAAATGTCCGCTGTTAAGCTGAGAATACAGCTTTTTTGCTTCACTTGCTTCGGAATAATTTTCACCCAGTAAATTTGTACAGCCGCACAAAATCAGTAATGCCAATATAATACCGCTTAAAGGCTTAAGTGCTTTTCCGTATTTCATTTTTTACTGCCTTTCTTTTAAGAAATATACAAAGAAAAAGGAACTGTCCCTTAACAGCTCCTTTTTTATTCACAAAATTTACTTAATTATTCCTCAAAGCCGCTTTCTACAAGTTTAACAAGACCTTCAACTGCAAGCTGCTCATCAGAACCGTCTGCAATTACTTTTATTGTTGTTCCGCCTACTATGCCAAGTGAAAGAACGCCTAAAAGACTTTTTGCGTTAACCTTGCGTTCTTCCTTTTCAACCCACATTGCAGATTTGTATTCATTTGCCTTCTGGATAAAAAAGGTAGCAGGTCTTCCGTGCAGACCGATTGTGTTTTTAACCTCTACTTCTTTTGCAAACATATTCTTTTCCTCCGTTACAATCAGGGCTATTTATTTGTTCCCTTTGTTGTATTAACAGTATATAACGAAAAAAAGCGATAGTCAACAAGATTTTTTACTTTTTTTTACTTCAGCGGTTATTTTTTCAATAAATAACAGTTTATTTGCTTTAGTCATTACACATTTGTATTACTTGCACAAAATTATTTAACTTGTATGTTATACTCGTCTAAAAGTTTTCCCCGTTAGCTTATTTTATGCCTCAATTTAGCTTATAGTCAATATATACAACAATTTTTCCGCTTGTAATTGTTAATATCGTAAGTTAAAATTTTAATAAAAATTTGTAAAACAGCACTTAATTTTGCATTTTACAGTTACTTTTTTGGTAATTATTCTTGTGTTATTCATTAAAGAGAATAAAAAGATGTAATTTAAATGTAATCAGTCATCAAAAAGCCAAAGCTTAAATTTTTCGGCAAGCAATTAAAGTGTAATTATTGACATTGCGACATAATTCGTTGACTTTTTACAAAAAAATGCTATAATATAAATATATACTTTTGTTTTGTAATATTAGCAAATATAAATTATGACGCTCTTCTTGTATTTCAATATAACTGCTGCAAAGATGTCACCCGCCCCTTAGGCGGTGGGCTTCATCTTAGGTTCAGTGGGGAAAAAACCCGCTGAACCTCGAAATTGCTTCGAAATTTCTGCAGCTTGTTTAAGCTTCGCTTTAAAAGGGGAGAGATTACTATGGGAAAAAAACAAATAATTTCATTATCAATACTGATTTGCAGTTTGCTTTCCGGTTGCAGCACTGAAAACTCCGTTATAGGAATAAACACAAGTATAACGGAATCGGCTGAATCAGGCAGCGTATTATCGGAAACAACCTCAGCTTTATATTCTTCATCGGAGCAGGCTTTTTCTTCACAAAAAATTTCGCAGGAAAACACCAATGAAGCAGATATAAATTCATCTCAAAGCTCGCAGGCAGTTACTTGCTTTACAAGTGATGAACCGAATATTGCATGGACTGAAACCGTTTTTAACCAAACGCTGCACATAAATAAAAATGGGGTTTACAGCCTAAATAAGGCTTTGGACAGCGGAACAAGAGTAAAAAAATACGCTTTGAATCAAGCCGTCAGAGTTAAGGCTTATACAAGCACAGGCTATTACAAGCTGTCCGACAGTGAATTTATTTACATAGGCTATCTTAGCTCGGAAAAAACTTATATAACAACCCAAGCCGCCGCACCAAAGCCTGTTGTTACTGCTGCGCCAAAGCCTGTTATTACAACTACTACGCCAAAACCTGTTGTAACTACTCCAAAGCCTGTTGTTACCACTACCCCAAAGCCCGTTGTCACCACTACGGAATCTCCTGTTGTTACAACAGATCCGTTGGTAGATGAATTTATAGGCAAATACAATCAGCGCAGGCAGGAGCAGTGGGAAATCGAGTATGCCGACAAGGTGTTTGAGCTTACCAATAAAATAAGAAGGGAAAACAATCTTCCCGAATTTAAAAAATTGGATTCGATAACCAAGATAGCCGCAACCCGTGCATGGGAAATACTTGTGGATTACAGAAGCGACCATTCCCGCCCCGACGGCAAGCCCTTCTACTCCATTTATGAAGAAAACGGCTTGAATTACAGCAACTGCGGAGAGAATATCGCCGCAGGCTTCGGCACTCCCGAGGATGTGGTTGACGCTTGGATGAACAGCACAGGACACAGAAAGAATATTTTGTCCGATAAATTTACATATTTGGGAGTGGGATATTACAAAAATCCCGACGACCCCGATTTATGCTACTCTTATTGGACGCAGGAGTTTTGCAGCTTGTATAATTAAGGTAATTTTAAAATAAGGAAGTAATAATACTAATTGTTTATCTCGCTATAGACAAACAGTATAAGACACCCGAGGTAAAAATGACAAAAAGAAAGTTAAAAAGGAAATGCAGGAAAAATAATCGCTTAGAAAACAAGGAATTTGTTAACGGATTAAGAAACAATGAATTTTATCTTACAAAATCCGACTTTTATATTCAAGAGAATAAGCTATCCCAATTCAGGAGAAAGCTTTCCAAAGCAATAAAGGCTGTTGGAAAGAATTTTCGCTTAATTGATAAGCCAACCGCTAATTTCGGCATATATGTTTTTTTAACAAGCGTGTTGATTTTTACTATGTTCGCTTGCGGAATATCCTCTGCAAAGCTTTCTGCGTTAGAGCTTGAAGCGGCAAAAAGCGACGCTGAGGAAAAATTATCCGCTGATATTACAGAAGATCTTTCAATACTGTTAACCCCCGCCTTAACCCAAAGTACGGCAAGCTGCAAGTCGGAAAACGACGATTTTGAAACGTCAAGCTCCTTTTCTGATTCTTCAACCGCTCCATATACCTCTGTTACAACAGCTGAAATCGCTTCATCTATTTTTACAACATCTTCATCAGCGGAAACAACTACCTCCGTTTTTGAAACAACAACAGAGGAAACCACAACGTTTATACAAACCACTCCTATTCCCACAGAACCTCCTCAAACCGAGCCTGTTCAAACCGATCCGCCTCAAACGGAGCCTGTAACCGTGGAAACGGCAGCTCCCCCTCCCATAAGCGGCAATTACGGACAGCGTTATCAGTATCAATGGGAAATTGATTATGCAAATCAGCTTTTTGATTTAGTAAATGAAGTGCGTGTTCAAAACGGAATAAACCCGCTGAAAAAATTGGACGTTCTTACTGCGGCGGCGACGGATAGAGCGTGGGAAATCACAATTAACCGTTCTCACACCCGCCCCGACGGTTCAAGCTGCTTTACTGTGCTAAACGAATACGGACTTTACGGACATAAAAAATCCGAAAACATATGCTATTGGTGGAACAGCCCACAAGCTGCACTAAACACGTTCTTGGACGATTACGCTCACAGCTCGCCCATATTCAACTCAAAGTTTGAATATTTGGGAGTGGGATTTTATTACATAGAAAACGATCCAAACGGCTGTCATTATTATTGGACTCAGCTGTTTTACGGTGAATAATTTAACCGCAGCGCAAATGGGAATAATTCATTTTTATAAGCTGCGCTTTAAAAAAGCCGCCTACCTTATTTATAAGCAATTTTGCTTAAATCAGGTATGCGGCTTTTGTATTTTTTGCATTTTTATTAAGCGATCGCCGTGTTTTTTCTTTAATAAGCGGCTATATATGTCAGCGGTTTTACTTGCTTTTATTATGGGATTTTTTATAGTGGCTAACTTCCGTTTTAACAACCTGCAACGCCTTTTCCTCTCCCTCATCTCTAACCAGCTCTAACCATTCCTTTAGCTTTTTAGAGGTATTGGGGTGCATAGCTTTTTGCGCAGGGCCTTTCATAAAATAATCGTAAGCGTCGCCCTGTTTATAGTCTTTTCCGTGATATGTACGGCATGCGGCGATTCTGTCGCACAGCATTTCGGCGGTGTGATTGAGGGGCATTTCAACGGGAACGTAGCCTATACCCTTTTTTGCGTCCAGCCAATATTCCCAATGATGACGGTTTCTGCCCTTGTGATGAAGCCAAGCTGCACTGTACCCCTTTTCCGCTCTCTCATTTTCGTTTGGCGAATATTTTCCCGAAAAGTATTTTACGCTGGGGAAAAATTCCGCAGGTGAAAATTTTGATAGATCGTGGGTAAGTCCTTGTTTATATAGCCCGCATTTAAAGCAGTATTTTCTCACTAAGCTGCGGTGTTTTGTTATGGTTCTCAAATGTCCGAAAAACTTGTTCATAATATCTCCCGACAGTATTAAAATATCCGAAAGCGAGGGGTAAATTATTTAAAGCTGTTTTTAATAGGTGATTTGGTTTTGCTTCCCATAATCGAAATGTGCTTATTAACCGCATTGTAATTTTTTTCTTTAATTGTGCGGAACAAGACAGATGAAAACCTATCAAGTCTTCAATGAGGGGCAACGCCCCGAATTTATGAAAAATCCGGGGGGCGCAAGTCCCTCAGGGTTTCATTGGGGGATTGTGTCCCCCAATGAAAGACTGAATGGAACCCGCCGCCTAAGAGGCGGGGGACATCGGATTTTGATTATAAGCATAGAACGCAATAAATTTTTTTCAAGTTATATATTGTAATAGAAAAAATCCAATTTTCCCTTTTCTTCCGTAATAATCCCGTAGGAACAGCCGTGACCGTCCCTTGGCAGGGCTATGCTTCCGGGATTGAAAATATGAACGCTGTTTTGGTAGCCGTAATATCTGCAATGGGTATGTCCGAACAAAACCACCTGACAGCCTGCTTGACTTGCAGCGTTAACAAGCCTGTCGCAGTTTTTCCACACGTTAAAGCTGTGCCCGTGGCAGATAAAATATTTATGCTGTCCGATTTGGGCGGTAATATAAAGGGGTGTGTAGTGATTCCAATCGTTGTTGCCCCTTACTCTGTAGGTTGTTATTCCGCCTAAATTCCTTGTGGCAATATCATAATCATCCTCTCCGTCGCCTAAGAAAATAAAAGCGTCAAACCCCTTTTCCTTTTCTTTCTCCTGCTTTATTGCTTCCTCTATTGCATTTGGGCAGTCGTGACTGTCCGAAACTACCATTATTCTCATTAAGGGCTTCTCCTTTTTGTTTTGATGATTTATTTAATAGGATTTTATCAATGAAATTTTATTGGTATCCGTTAATTGTATTTGTTCATAGCTTCGACAATTTTGCCCTCTGCAATAAGCTCTGCGGCGTTTGCGGCGTTTTTAAGCGCAGGCTCTAACAGCAGTCCCTCCTCCTTGGAAAAACGGGAAAGTACCCAATCCGCCAAATCATAATCGGGGTGTGGCTTTTTGCCGACTCCCACTCTTATGCGGGGAAAATTATCGCTGTTTAGTTCAAGGATAATGCTTTTCATTCCGTTGTGACCGCCGTCGCTTCCCTTGGTGCGTATTCTCAGCTTTCCCACGTCCAAATTTATATCGTCGTAAATTACAATCACATTTTCGGCGGGTATTTTGTAAAACCTTGCCGCTTCGCCTACCGCTTCTCCGCTTTTATTCATAAAGGTAGCGGGCTTCATCAGCAGGCATCTTTTTCCGCCTATAACAATTTCACAGGTAAGGGATTTAAATTTCAGCCTTTTAATTTGAGTATTGTGCTTTTCAGCCAAAAACTCCGCTGCCATAAATCCGCAGTTGTGGCGTGTATCCTCGTACTGCGTTCCCGGATTTCCCAAACCTGCTATTATATACTCAACGGGAGTTGAAACGGTTTCATTTCCGTTTTCCTTTTCTAATTGCTTAAAAATATCAAAAATTGACATAACCTTATCCTTTTAAAAATAAACTGATTAAAAACCGATAATTTATACCGGTGTTTGCCAATATTATTTAATACTCGTTTTCAGCATTAAGGCAAATTTCAAACTATATAATTATAATACTAATTCACCTGTATCACCTTTAAGACTTCATTTTCAACCTTAAAGTGAATTTCAAATTGTGCAAAGTCCATTATATAAACTCTTTGGGAATCGTTTTGATAAGCGGGACGGGGATCTTGAGCCAAAATATCCTTTAAGCCCTGCCTTTTTTCCAAAGGTATTTTTTCCAACAAATCGGAGGGAAAATTCACAGCAAGTGAGCCTTCCTTTTCCTTTAACGCAAAGCCCGATTCAGCGTCGGGATATGAGTCAGCAAAGGGAAGATAGGGCTTTATGTCAAGTATGGGGGTATTGTCCGCCATATCTGCGCCGCTGACTGTAAGAATGGGGGAGTTTGGCGCATCATAGCGGATTTCCTCCAATTTTACCGCCGACAGACCTATGGGATTGGGACGAAAGGGAGAGCGGCTGGCAAATACTCCCACACGCTTATTTCCTCCTAATTTGGGAGGACGGACGGTAGGCGACCAACCCTCCTTTTCCAATCTTGAAAACTGCCATATCAGCCAAATATGGGAATAACCCTCTAACCCTCTGAAAGCCTCCCTGACACGATATTGTGGTTCAAATACAATATAGGATTTTAAGGAGCTTACCAAGCCGCTTTGTCTTGGCAATCCGAATTTTTGAGGAAAATCACTGTGCAAATAAGCGATTGGTGAAATCTGAAGCATAACAAGTTCCTCTATTTCATAAGTGCGATAAAGCTTTTTGCCTTATTAACTATCACTCTGTCGTTTTCGTAAGACAAAACGCCTGCCGCCTGTCCAATTTCCTGCCACCTGAGCTGGGATATTTCTTCCCTTTGGGGTATAAGCTCATGTGAAATAGCCTTGCCCACAAAATAAACAACGGTTTTTTTGGTATTTTTTTTGGGAGAATAGCTTACGGTTTCTCTGAAATCGGTGTCAAGCAGTACGTCAAGTCCCGTTTCCTCCTTAATCTCTCGTCGGGCGGTTTCCTCCTCGGTTTCCCCCTCCTCCACGTGACCCTTGGGAAAGGACCAATGCCCCGATTTGATATTTCTCACCAACAATATTTCAGTGTTTCCGTGATATTTTCGGTATATTACTGCACCGCAGGACTTCTCATAATTCATGTTTTCACCTTTATCCTATATCAATAATTATACTCTAAGCTTAAAACTTTTTATATCAAGCGCTATTTGCAAATTATCAAAATTCGCAATTCTGTTTTTAAGATTATGTTTAATATAAAAACTACAATTAAAAAACGGTTTAAACAGGCTGCCTAATTTCTAAAAAGAAATTTTGAGCTTTGAGGGATTTTACCCACCGCTGAATTTTAGATTAAAACTATTGGGTGAGGATAACCTTAGCGGCGGTTGTAAAACAATATAAAATTAGTATACCATATTTTTTAACAAATGTCTATGAAATTTTACAATTTGGTTTTGCTTTACTTCCCTACGATATATGAACGAAATTAAAAAAGTCCCCGCAAATACCATCTGCCGTACAGTTGGTCTGCGGGGAGCTCTTTCCATATTTTCTTTGACTTTATCGTCGGTAACGGAATATCGCCCTTTCGCCTGCTTTGCGGTTAGCAGACTTTACTGTCGTCGGGAAATTTCACTATGTCCTGAAGATAAAGTAAACCTACAAGATTAGAATGTTTATTTTTGAACGGATTAAAGAGAAATCATAGCCCCTTTTGCATCGATCAAAAAGTTTACCGTCTAATTCAAAGCCGAACATAAACGGACGTTTTTTGCCTTTTCATTGCAGTTAATATTTGCAAGATACTGTACGGGATTTGCCTTAAAACAATTTGATATTTCCGATAAGGTGAATTTTTCCTTTGATGAAATAATACCAATTCCTGACTGAAAACAGACAATTCTTGCGGTTTGATTTTCACAAATTCTTGCCTGTTTTCAATCAGGAATTATATATAAGCTGCGCTTTAATTAAAATTAAAAACACGCCGCTGATTTCAGACGACGTGTTTTTTACATATTCTTTTTACTGCAAACTATTTAATCCTCGTCCTCGTCAAGTGCGCTTAAATCGAACTCCAAAGGCTCGCCGCAGTTGGGGCAAAGTATTCCGCCCGAGGAGATTACGTCAAAATCCACGGTTACGGTGTTGTTGCATTTGGGACAAGTGATTTCGTACAAATCCTCATCATCGTCGCCGCAGCAGCCACAGTCGCAATCGTCATCGCCGCAAGGACCGTAAATCTCGTCCTCAAGCTCAATAACAGCGTCGTCAATATCGCCTACCACGTCTGCCATATCGTTAAGATCGCTGTCAATATCCTCTACCTGATGTGCAATATCATCAAGCACGTCAAGCATTGCAAGGAGGATTTTTCCCTCCTTGGTGGTATCTTCAAGCTTTAAGCCTTCTGCCAAGCCTTTAATATAGGAAACTTTTTCCGAAATGCTCATAATAAACCTTCTTTCCTGCTTTCACAATATAAAGCTTATAATTATCAACCCGCAAAATACAAATCTTCAAATTTACAAGCTTTTAAAATTTTCGTATCATTTTAATCAAAACCGTTGAGTAACTCAGCGATTACTTGTTGGCACGCTCCATATACTCGCCTGTTCTTGTGTCGATACGTACTACGTCGCCCTCGTCGATAAAGAGAGGCACTCTGATTTCTGCGCCGGTTTCAAGAGTGGCGGGCTTGGTTGCATTGGTAGCTGTATCGCCCTTAAATCCGGGTTCTGTATGTGTGATTTCAAGCTCCACAAAGTTGGGAGGCTCAACGCCGAAAACGTTGCCCTTGTAGCTGAGAACCTTGCATACCATATTTTCTTTAACAAAACGGAAGTTGTCGCTTAAATCCTTTTTGTTAATGGGAACCTGCTCGTAAGTTTCGCTGTCCATAAAGTAGTATAAGTCGCCGTCGCTGTAGGTGTATTCCATATCCTTTCTTTCAATGAAGGCGGTGGGGAATTTAGCGGTTGGGTTGTAGGATTTTTCCACAACTGCGCCTGTCAATACGTTTTTGGTCTTAGTGCGTACAAATGCAGAGCCTTTGCCCGGTTTAACGTGCTGGAACTCGATAACCTGTACTACGTTTCCGTCCTCCTCAAAGGTGACGCCGTTTCTGAAATCGCCTGCTGAAATCATAAATTACCTCCGAATTTTTTCGATGTTTTAAAGTCGTTTGTAGACATTTGTAAAATTATTTATCACAAACTTAATATCTTTATTATTGTATCTTATTTTATGAATTTTTTCAAGGGGTTTTTAAAAATTTTTTCCGCTGTTAATAAATTTAGGAAATATTTTCGGAATTAACAACCGAATATAAATTCTTGTCCTCGCCGTTTATCTCAACTCCCTTAGCCTGAAAAAGCTCCGAAACGGTTGCAAATTGATAACCCTGCTCCAAATAATAGGGAATTACGGTATCAAGTGCCTCAACCGTCTGCGAATTTCCCTCTGCGTCGTGGAGCAGAATAATTACTCCGTCCTTAACAATCCGCTGAAGCCTTAGTATTCGTGTCTGGGTATCCACCTTGCTGTCCCAATCGTTGCAGCCGTTGCCGCAGATAAACGGCATATCTATATTGTCATACATAGTGTCGTTTACCGCAATATATGGCGGACGGAAAAACTTAGCCTGCTGCCCCGTTATTTCCATTATTTTTTCATTGACAAAATCAACCTCGGATTTTATATCCTCCGCCGTCATTTTATCCATATACGAGTGGGTTTTGGAGTGGTTGTTTATTTCGCAGCCCAAGTCATACGCTCTTTTTACCGTTTTTGCGCTTTCCTCCGTAATATTATTTCCTATAAGGAAAAAGGAGGCTTTAACCTGATATTTTTCAAGCAAGTCCAAAATTTGGTTGGTGGTGGTGACGTTAGGTCCGTCGTCAAAGGTGAGTGCGATTACGGGCTTGCTTTTATCAATTTCGTATTGGATAGGCTTCACCTCGTTTTCGGGTTTTTGCTCTTTGGATAAATCGCAGCCGCAAAATGCAAAAACCGAAATTATCAATATTGATATAAATTTATAAGCATATTTTTTCATAGCAAATTAAAGCGTAGCTTAAACAAGCTGCTGAAATTGCAAAGCAATTTTGAGGTTCTGTTGGGGTAAAATTCCCAGCTGAACCTAAGATGAAGTCCGCCGCCTAAGAGGTGGGGAGCATCTTTGCAGCGGTTATAACATTTCTTTCTTGATGTATTGGCAAAAACTCATATAATACAAAAAATCACAGCTTAAATATGAATCGCACCCTGCCGCAAATCCCGCAGCCTTCAAAATATCATAATCAAATATAAATCAAGGTCTTGGGAGTTTCAGTAAGTATTCGGCAGCCGTCCTTTGTTACCAAGCACATATCCTCGGTTCTTACGCCGTATTTTCCGGGAATGTACACGCCTGGCTCTATGGTGATTATCATTCCCTCCTTTAAGGTTGTGCCGCTGCGGTAGCTTACGTTTGGAGCTTCGTGAATTTCAAGACCTACGCCGTGTCCCAAGCCGTGAGTGAAATACTCCTCGTATCCCCATGCGTCAAGGGTGCTTCTTGCCACATTGTCAACAAGCTTGCAGGAAATATCTGCCTTTACCGCTTTTATTGCGTCGGTATTAGCTCCCCATACCGCATTGTAAATATTCTTCATCTCGTCGGTGGGCTTGCCGAAAACCACCGTTCTTGTCATATCCGAGTGATAGCCTTTATAGGTTGCGCCAAAGTCAAGAGTTAAAAAATCTCCGTCCTGAACAGGCTTTGTTGTGGGTACTGCGTGAGGGCAGGCGGAATTTACGCCCGACGCAGCTATGGTTGCAAAGGAAACGCCGTCCGATCCTAAGTCCAACATAATGTACTCCAACAAGGCGGCAATTTGTTTTTCGGTCATTCCCGCCCTCATATTGGAAATCAGCTTGGTAAAAGCCGCTTCTGCAATTCTCTGGGCTCTTACAATATAATCGACCTCTTGATCCGTCTTTATGATTCTCATATTTCTCATAAAATCGGAAAGGCGGTTGGTGGTGTCAAATTTTATTTCCGAGAATTTCCGCTGATATTCGGAAAGGGTGGAAACGGTCATAAACTCGTCCTCAACATAAACGTAATTTACACCGTCGTTTTGGAATATCTCGCCGATCTGGTTAAACAGTTCCTTTTGCAAAATCACCTTGCAAAGCGGATCGGTAACCTGTTGCTCAGTGTGTTCAAAATAGCGGGCGTCAATAATAAAATACGCTCCCTTTTTTGTGACAATCAGCGTTCCGTCCTCCGAACCGAAATCGGTAAGATAACGCTTTGACACCTCTGAGGTGAAAATTGCTCCCTCTCCCTCGTTTCCAAGCCATGAAATAACTCTGTCCAAATACATATGTTTTCCCTCTTTTTTATTTATTTTTGATTTACAAGCTGCACTGCCGCTCTAAGTCCCAAAATATAGCTGTTTTTCCCAAATCCCAAAATTGTTCCCCTGCATACGGCGGAAATTACAGAATTGTGTCGAAATTCCTCTCTTGCGTGGACGTTGCTCATATGCACTTCCACAACGGGAATTTTAATGGCGGCTATTGCGTCCCTAATGGCATAGCTGTAATGGGTATACGCTCCCGCATTAAGCACCACTGCGTCATAGTTGTCCATAGCCTCCTGCAAGGCGTCGATTATTGCGCCCTCGTGATTGCTTTGAAAAAAATCCACGTCTGCGGAAAGAGCTTTTGCTTCCTCCACTATTTCTTTTTGAATATTTTCCCAGCAGTCGCTGCCGTAAACTCCCGGCTCACGCTTTCCCAAAAGATTTAAATTAGGTCCGTTGATAACAAGAATTTCCATATTATTCTCCCGATTTTATTTTATTGTAATATCTGCACATTTGAGCGGCGTCCTCCGCCTGCGTTCCTGCGCTTTCGCATATTACCGAGGGCTGCAAATCCCTTTCATAAAACAATTCCATAAGCGGCTCAAACTGCGGTCCGTAATTTTCGTCCTCAAAGGTGAGGTGGGCTTTTTCTCCGCCTGCGGTATACATTATTTTGCTGAAGTGGACGTGAAAGTTCTTTAAACGATCGTGTCCCAATTTATTTTCTATCTCGTCAAGCATAGCGGCGTAATCCTCTTTTGTTTTGATTCCGCCTAAGGTTCTTGCGTTGAGGTGACCGAAATCAACGCAGGGCAAAAACCTTTCGCTTACCTTGCACAGCTCGATTACCTCCGACAAAGTGCCAAGCTGATTTATTTTTCCCATAGTTTCGGGACAGATTATTATGTGGGATAATTCGTTTTCGTCCAACATTTTCTGCGCCCTTTTCAAGGTGTCCTTTGCCAGCTCCAAAGCCTTTTCTCTTGTCATTTTAGAGCAAGAGCCGCTGTGAACCACTATCTTTTGCGCTCCCAATTTGTGAGCCGCCTGTGCGGAATCCCTTATATAGTTAAGACTGTTTAGTCTTGTTTCCTCATTTTCTCCCGACAGCGAAATAAAATAGGGGGTGTGGAGAGATAAGGCTATTTTGTGCTTTTTAATTATATCGGGCAAAAGAGAGTATGTTTTTTCCGCTATTCTCACCCCTCTGCCGCACTCTATTTCATAGCCGTTAAGTCCCAAATTCTCTAAATATTCGGGCAGCTGCTCGGGGAATTTTCTCTTTCCAAAGCTTTCGGAGTTTCCTCCCGGTCCAAATGATATTGACATAATGTTTCCTTTTTTATTGTAATAATTGCCTTTAAAAATCTATTTTAAGCTTAAATCTCACACTTCGCAGGTGAGAATTTTTCCGACTTTTAAATGATGATTTCCGTTTGAAAATAATCGGTTTTTTTTATTGCTTAACCGTTATTTTCTTTATTATTAAAATTCCGCTTAAAAACTATGTTTTCAAGCTTCCGTTTAAGCTTAAAGGTTACTTTATTTTCCAAGTGAAAAGGCTCAACCAAAATAGTCGGCACTCCTCTTAAATTTCCGCCTAAAACGTCGGTGAAAATCTGATCTCCCACCAAAGCCACCGAATTTTTAGGCAGCTTCATTTTCCGCAGCGCTCGACTGATACCTATAGTAAGCGGCTTGCATGCAAAGCATATGTAATCCAAGCCTAATTCCCTTGCTAAAGGCTCAACTCTTTTTTTAGTGTTATTGGATACCACCAAAAGCCTTATACCAAGCCTTTTCATTTCCGCCAACCAATCGGTAACTCCTATTTCTGCGGCGGGACTTCCGTGCATAGAAAGAGTGTTGTCCAAATCAAGAATAAACCCTCTCAAATGATTTTCCTTTATAAAGCTTTCATCTATTTCAAGCACATTTTTAAGCCACCATTTAGGTTTAAACATTACTACCTCGCCTTAATATGAATAAATACTTTAAAACATAATAAATAAATCCAAATTAAAAATATAAGCCGGTAATAGATACCGGCTCACTTTTTTCTAAGTAAAACTGCCGCAATTTCCGGCATTCTTATTTACTTAAATTACTTAAACTTGCGCTTGCGGGCAGCTTCGGATTTCTTTTTGCGCTTTACCGAAGGCTTTTCATAATGTTCTCTTTTACGAACCTCAGCCAAAACGCCGTCACGAGCGCATGAACGCTTGAAACGCTTTAACGCTGTTTCCAAAGATTCGTTTTTTCCAAGACGAACTTCTGCCAATCTATATCCCTCCTTTTGCCAACAGGCTAAGGTTATTATATCCAAACTAACGGCAAAAGCCGATGTTCAATATTTATTATACATATTTTTACAGCTTATGTCAATAGTTATTTTAAAAATTCTTCGGGGGAAATTTCCGTGCCGTCCTGCCAAAGTCTTTCCAAATCGTAAAAATCTCTTGTTTCCTTGTGGAAAATGTGGATAACCACGTCCACATAATCAAGCACTATCCAATTTCCTCCGCCGAATCCCTCTGTGCTGTGGGGCTGAAGTCCCGCCTCGGAAAGCTTAAACTCCACCTCGTCCGCAAGAGCTTTAACTTGAGTGTTGCTGTTTCCGTTGGCTATTATGAAATAGTTGGCAAGTATGGTAAGATCTCCTATTTTCAGGATTTTAATATTTTCTCCTCTTTTGCTGTCTATTGCCTTAACTGCAATCGATAAAATTTCCTTGTCTGTCATAAAAGCTCCTTTTTTATAATTCTGAGTGTTGATAATATCCTTTATTTTTTAAAAACAAAATCGTCCGGGTTTTTATACTTTGAATAAAAATCGTAAGCTTCAACAGTGCAGATTGGAATTGTGTTTCCAAGCCCCACGGTTTTTAAAATAGAATAGCGCAGGGATAAAAACATACCGTTGTTTAAGTCCTTCATAACCGCCGCTCTGTATTTTTCCACATCGGGATAATCTCTTTCCTCCGACACCATATCCGCCAAATACACTATCTTTTCAAGCTGTGACATATTTGCTCTGCCAACGGTGTGAAAACGCACTGCGTTTAATATATCCTTATCCTCTATCTTTAGCGTTTCCCTTATATAATATGCGGCGGCAATACCGTGCCACAGCTTAAAGCAGTCAAGTTCCACGGGGTCGACGTAAAATCCGCTGTCCTTTACCTCTTTAAGCATTGTTTCCCTGTCAACCTCCTTTTGACAGTCGTGAAGTATTCCTGCGGTATACGCCTTGTCCTCGTCCACGCCGAATTTCTTTGCTAACTTAACGCACATATCCGCCACATTGACGCTGTGTTTAAAACGCTTGCAGCCCATTAGCTCTTTTATTGTATCCTCGTATTTTTTTAATTCCTTGTTCATTTTGTCTGTCCCTTTAGTAGAAAGCTGTTTTTTACATTGTCATTCAAATATCAATCCTAAGGAATACAAGCTGTTATTTCTTATTTTTTCCCTCTTTAAAGCCATTGCTTATATCTTCCGCAAAACCGTTTACCGCATTTCCCACAACGTCTGCTGCGTGTCCTACCCATTCTCCTGCGTCGTGGGCAAGCTTGTGAGCTTTTTCCTTTGTTTCGGGGGATTTTGCTTTGTCGATAGCGTTGCCTAATGAGTCGGACATTTCGCTTACCGCATCGTCTAATTTCTTTGAAAATTCGTCAAATTTTTGTCCCATAAATATTATTCTCCTTTATATATTTTTCAACCGATTCCGACAGCAATCCGCTTACGCTTTCTCCGTTGTTCACCTTTTGCCGTATCTCTGTAGAGGAAATTTCCGTAACGGGAAGATTAAGCACTCTGATATGACCCAATTCTGCGGCAAACTCGCACATATCGGTGTAGCTGTCCTTCTCTCTTGCGGCGGCGACAACGGTGCATTCCTTTAATATGCTTTCGTACTTAAACCAATCCTTAAAGGAAAACAGCATATCTCCGCCTATTATTAAAAAGAACTTTGTCTTTGAGGGATAGCGTTTTTTTACTTCTCTCAGCATATCGAGAGAATAGCCGATCCCACCCAACTGCCTTTCAATGTCGCTTACCTTAAATATTTTTTTGGTAAAGGCAAGTCGGCACATTTCCATTCTCTTGTCATAGTCAGTAAGAGGAGTGGGCTTGTGGGGAGAGTGGTAGGTGGGCATTATCAGCAGCTGTTCAAGTCCCAGCCTTTCGCTTACCGCCTCCGCCAACTTTATATGAGCTATATGAGGCGGATCGAAGGCTCCGCCGAAAATTCCCACTCTTTTGGGTATTTTTAATTTGGTATTATTGTCTGTTTTTGTGATCATAGATTTTTTCCTGCAATAGGTTTTATAAAATAATTTCAAGCCTTAATTCCGCTTTGTTCGTTTAACAATGACGGCGTAAATCAAAAATAGCCTTTTAGCCTTGTTTCTTTTTATTCTTTTGAACCGATCTTATTCTGCTTTCCTTTGGCTGATAAGGCTTTGGAGCAAAGCTTTTTTGATTTCCGTATGCTTTGGATTTATGTGATTTCCCGTCCTGCTTTTTTTGATTATATAAGGTTTTGGGCGGCTTTTTATCGTTGCTCTTTGTACTTGCGGATTTGCTATCCTTTGGCTGTTCGTCTAAAAGAGAGGGCTTTTTATCCGTTTTGGGACGGCGTTTAAACAATACCGCCTTGCTGCCTATAACCTGTACTATCTCGCAGCTTGTTTCCTCCGCTATAGCCTGTGCAAATTCAGCGGGCAGCATTTCACAGGTTTCAAGCACCTTGATTTTAACCAATTCTCTTGCCGCCAATGCGTCCTTTACCTGCTTTACAAAAGCAGAGCTTAAAGGATTTTTGCCGATTTGAATTATTGTTTCCTCATTTGAGGCTATGGATTTTAATTTTGCTCTTTCCTTGCTTGTCATTTATTATTCCTTTTCAGCTTTTCACTTGTTTTCGGCTTTTTGTTCGCTTAATACGTCAATTAGCTTTTTTAACGCCCTTGCTCTGTGGCTTATCTTGTTTTTTTCTTCTTCCGACAATTCCGCAAGGCTTGTGTCATCGTCTATCATAAAAACGGGGTCGTATCCAAAGCCGTTTTCTCCTTTAGGCTCTTCGCCGATAAAGCCCTCTAAAGCTCCCGTTACGCAGTATTCTCTTGCGTCGTCCAAAATACAGTATAAGGCGCAGACAAATCTTGCGTTTCTCAAAGGGCGGTCCGCTCCCTGCATTTCTTCAAGCAGCTTGTTGTTTCTGTCCCTGTCGGCGGCGTTTTCCCCTGCGTATCTGGAGGAATAAATTCCCGGTGCGCCGCCTAAAAATTCTACCTCTAATCCGCTGTCGTCCGCAATTACGGGAGTCTTTGTTATTTTGTAAATCTCCTTAGCCTTTATATGGGCGTTTTCTTCAAAGGTATCCCCGTCCTCAATTATATCAACGTCGATATTCTCTTCCTTTAACGACACGGGCTGATAACCTAAAGGCTCTAAAAGCTTTCTGAATTCTCGGACCTTTCCTTCGTTTTTGGTGGCGATAATTATTTTCATTTTAATGTCCTTTCCCGAATTGGGTATTTATTTGTAATATTTTTATTGTTCGGAATTATCTGTATTATCCGTATTATCCGTATTGTCAATATTATCGGAATCGTCGGTTATTTTAAAATCACCTAAAAGAGCCTCCGAATAATCTTGGGGAATAAAGGGCTGGAGATCGTCTATTTTTTCTCCCACTCCCACTAATTTTACCGGAATATTGAGTTCGTTCCTTATAGGTATTATTATACCACCTTTTGCCGTTCCGTCAAGCTTTGTGAGAACAATTCCCGAAATTTCCGCCGCCTCGTTAAAAAGCCGTGCCTGATTTACCGCATTTTGTCCTGTGGTGGCGTCCAATACCAGCAAGGTTTCCAAATCGGCGTCAGGCAGCTTTTGATTGATGATTTTATGGATTTTCTTCAATTCATCCATAAGATTTTTCTTGTTGTGAAGTCTGCCTGCGGTGTCTATTATCAGCACATCGTAATTTTCACTCAAAGCCTTGGTGCAGGCGTCGTAAACCACAGCTGCCGGATCTGAGCCTTCCTCTCGCTTTACAATATCCACTCCCGCTCTGTCGGTCCAAACGTTAAGCTGCTGAATAGCCGCCGCTCTGAAAACATCTGCCGCCGCCACCAAAACCTTCTTTCCCTCTGCCTTTAAATTAGCCGCCAATTTGCCCACAGTGGTGGTTTTTCCAGCTCCGTTAACTCCTATCATAGTAATAACGGAGGGAGAGGAATTAAGCTTTAGCTCATTATCGCCGCTTACCATTTCCGAGATAATGTTTTTCATTCGCTGCAAAACCTCTGCGGGATCGTCAAGCTTTTCCTTTTTTACTATCTCACGCAGTCTGTCGCAGATTTCCACTCCTGTTTCCGCTCCCAAATCGGCGGTAATAAGGGCTTCCTCCAACTCGTCAAAAAATTCATCGTCAATCTTTTTCGATTTGACAAACAAATTGCTGAGCTTTCCCACAAGACTGTCCTTGGTATTCTTTAAACCGTTTTTAAGCTTTTCAAATAAACCCATTTTTTAACCGTTCTTTCTTTGTTCTGTATCGCCGCTGCTTTATAAAATTTTAATCTCATCATCTGAGAATAAGCTTTGAAAATATCGCTCATTCAAGCTCCAAATCCAAATCGTCGATTATCTCCTGCCTTAACAATCTTGAAACGCCCTTTTCCTGCATAAATACTCCGTACAACACATCGCAGCCCTCTATTGTTCCTCTTCTGTGAGTTATTACCATAAGCTGGGTGCTGCCCGAAAAGCGTTTCAGATAGGTTATGTACTTTACCACGTTCACCTCATCCAAGGCTGCGTCCACCTCGTCAAGCATACAAAAGGGCGTGGGGCGGTGCAGCAGTATTGCAAAGTAAATGGTAATAGCCACCATAGTCTGCTCGCCGCCCGACAGGGAGATAAGATTTTTAATAAGCTTTCCCGGCGGTGCAGCAAATATTTCTATTCCGCTGTTCAGCACGTCGTTCGGATCGGTAAGCTCCAAATGTGCGCTGCCGCCGCCGAATATCTCGGTGAAAATACGCTTGAAATGCTCGTTTATGCTGTTAAAGCCCTCCATAAAGCGTGCTTTTATGTCAACCGTAAGATTTTCAATCAGCTTTTCCAGCTCACGCTTTGACTTCTCCACATCGTCAAGCTGTCCTTTAAGCTCCTTGTAACGCTGTGAAACCTCTTGATATTCTTCTATGGAGGCAAAGTTCACATTTCCCAAGGCGGAAATCTGTTGTCTTAAATCGGTAAGCTGTCCCTTTGCGGCGGCAATGTCCGAGGGGATAACCGCTTCTCTTGCCGCTTCTGAGGGAGCAAGCTGATATTTCTCCCACAAGGAGGCTTTTATCCGCTCGTTTTCCTTTTCAAGAGAGGCTTTTCTTTCTCCCGCCACTGCAAGTGCGTTGGAGAATTTCTCCTTTGCTTCGGATTTTTCTCTTGTTTCCCTGCCGATTTCCGCCGCTCTCTTTTCACACTGATTTAACTCGGATATAAGCTGCGCCGCTTTATCGTTTCCGCCTTTAAAGCTCTCCTTTAAAGCGTCCGCCTTACGCTTGCTTTCTTCTATCTCGGCTTTGTGCCGTTCTATTTTATTTTGCTGTTCTTCAATCTGGGCAAGCAGGCTTTCGCCGCCCTGCTGTAGCTGCTTTAAGCTTTCCTCTGCGTCTTTTTGCTGTCCCTCTATTCTTTCAACGTCCTTTTTCAGCGCAAGGCTTTCCATTCCCACTGCCGTTATGCTGTCGCCGATTTTGTTCTTTTCTTCAAGCCGCTCTTTTATCTCTGCGTCCGCCTTTTCTATTTCTGCGGCAATTTTTTCTATCTCCCTTCCGCAGATTTCAAGCTTATTCTCACAGTCGGAAACGGTATCGGAATGCTTCTTTAATTCCGATTTGCTTTTTTGCAGAAATTCCTCGGCGTTTTCCTGCTGCTGCTCCATTTGAGAGATAGTTTCCCTTATACCGCCCATTTCCGCATTTAAAGCGGCTTCCTCTTTTTCGCAAAGGATAAGCTGTTCCTTAAATCCTTCCATTTCAATGGTCATTTTTCCCGTTTCTTCACGCAAGACGGAAAGCTCGGATTCATAGGATTTCATCTTTTCCGAAAGCTTGGCGGTTTTTTCCTTTATAGCTTCTATATCCTGATTTCGAGTGATAATGCCTGCGGATTTTCCCACCGAACCGCCTGTAAAAGAGCCTCCTGCGTTTATCACCTGTCCGTCAAGAGTAACGATTTTAAATTTATAGCCGTTTTTCTTTGCTATAACGGTAGCTGTGTCAATATCCTCCACAACCGCACATCTGCCCAAAACAAAGCGGATAATGCTCTTGTACTTTTCATCGCACTCCACCAATTCGCTGGCAACTCCCTCAAAGCCCTCCTCGTTCTGCAAGCCGACACTGTCCATAAGGCTTCCCCTTATGGAGGTAAGAGGCAAAAAGGTAGCTCTGCCCACGCCCGTTTCCTTTAAGTATCGTATGCAGCGCTTAGCGGTTTCCTCGTTGTTTACTATAACATTTTGCAGGGCTGCCCCCAATGCGATTTCAACTGCCGTGCCGTATTTTTTATCCACACGGATAACGTCCGCCACAGTGCCTTCTATTCCGCTTATTCCTCCCTGCCTTGAAGCGGTGATAATCGCCTTTACGCTGGCGGCGTAACCCACCATATTTTTTTCCACATCGGTAAGCACTTCAAGCCTTGATTTGCTCTGCTGATATTCAAGCCTCAGCTGCTCAAACAGCCGCTGCTGCTCCTTTAAGCGTCCGTTTTTTGTTTCAAACAGCTTTGAGCAGCCTTTCAGCTTGTTTTCCGCCTCCGATTTTTTCTCGGCTATTTCCTCGGCTTTTTCGGACAGTTCTCTTTTTTTGGTGCGGTACTCTTTGATTTTTTCCTCTACCGCTTCAAAATTGCCTTGAGAGGAATCTAAGTTTTCCCGTATGCTTTGAATATTTTGCTGTGCCGACTGCAAGGTTAAGGTTAAGGCGGTTTTTTCCTCCAAAAGCTTTCCCTGCTTTTGATCAAGCTCCCGATAGCTGCTGTCAAGGCGGTTGCTCTCTCCCGACATTTCCGACAGCCTGCCGCCTAATTCTTTTGCCTTATTGTCATTAGCCTCTATCTGCTTTTTCTTTTCTTCTATTTCCGCTCCAAGCTGTAGTATGCGGCGGTTAAGCTCCTCTGCTCCCTGCTCTCCGTCCTTAATTCTTTGACGTATCTGCATTATGCTTTCGCTGCAGTGGGTTATTTCGTTTTCGAGAACCGCCTGTTCTCTTTCTGCGGCGGCTAAATCGTCCCTTGTCTTTTCGCCTTTTTTTCTTAACTCGTCCTGCTGTGCGGCAATCTGCATTTTATGCTGTACTATCTCTTCGTTTTCCTGTTCCAGGCGGTCTATCTCACGCTGATAATGCTCGCACTGCCCCTGATTTGCAAGAATACTGTTGTCCGCCTCGATTACCTCTTTATCAATGCGGTCAATATCCCAAACGCTTATTCCCACGTCAAGCAGCTTTTCCCTATCCATTAAATCTCTTGCTTTTCGTGCCTTTTCCGACTGCTTTTCCAAAACGGGAACACGCTTTGACAGCTCGCTTTCAATATCCTTCAGCCTTAGAATATTGTCGTTTGCCCGCTCCAAGTCACGCTCCGCCTCCTGCTTTTTGTGGAGAAAGCGGGAAACACCAGACGCTTCTTCAAAAAGCTCCCGCCGCTGACTTACCTTGCTGTTTATGATTTCGCTTACTCGCCCCTGTCCTATAACCGAATATCCGTCCCGTCCCAAGCCTGTACCCATAAGCAGCTCCTGAATATCCTTAAGACGGCATTTTTTATCGTTTATCAGATATTCGCTTTCTCCCGTGCGGTACAGCTTTCTCTCTATCACCACTTCTTCCGAGTCTATATTAAGGCTTCTGTCGCCGTTGTCTATGGTAAGGGCGACCTTTGCGTAGCCCATAGGCTTTCTTGAAACAGTTCCGTGAAAGATAACGTCCTCCATTTTGTCGCCGCGGAGAGTTTTCGCCCCCTGCTCTCCCATTACCCAGCGGAGAGCGTCGCTGATGTTGCTTTTTCCGTTTCCGTTGCTGCCCACTATGGCGGTCATTTTTTTATCAAAATTCAAAACCGTTTTATCTGCAAAGGATTTAAATCCTTGAATTTCCATTGTCTTAAAAAACATTTCTTACTCCTGCTTTTTATCTTTTTAAGTCTATTTCCAAATGCTTTAAAGCGCAGCTTAAACAAGCTGCCGAAATTGCTTCGCAATTTTGAGGTTCAGTGGGGGATTTTACCCCCATTGAACCTAAGATGGAACCCTTCGCCTAAGAGGCGGGGGACATCTTTGCAGCGGTTATATTATTTTAAACTGTTTTAACAACCAAAATAAATCTATACAAATCCTATTTAAAAAATCCGATTTTAATTATTATCCGATTTTTCCACTTTAAGAATCTCTCCCGATTTTTCCTTAATTTTAAAGCTTATTCCGTATTTCTCCAATATTCTGCGGTTTTCTCCCTTATGTCCTATAACGATACTGATATTCTTTTTATCGGTGTAAACAATGAATTTTTTGCCGCCCTGATTTTTCATTTGTTCAAGCATTTTCCTCAGCATTATTCTGCTTTTTACTATTTCACAAAAGGCAGGGTGATATACTCCCCCCGTCATATTATCGCTGACTCCTTCCGATGCGTGAAGTCCCAATCTTATTACGGGAATGCTTCTCTCTTCAAAAAACGTAAGCAAATCTGCGCAAAGCTCCACCGTTTCCTCAAAAGAAAAGCTGCTGTAAATTCCCTGTTCTCTCAATTCGTCAAGCATAGTGGATTTTAAAATAACAGTGGGATAAATCCTTACCGTATCCGCTTTCAGCTCTGCAAACTCCTTGGCGGTGTCTTTGCAGTATTGGGGCTTGTCCTTATACAGCCCCGTCATCATTTGAAGCCCCAATTCAAAGCCGTAGGATTTAATCAGACCGCTTGCCCTTCTCACATCGTCGGCGGTATGTCCTCTCAAATTGGCTTTTAATACTTCATCGTTCATACTTTGTGCGCCCAATTCGATTGCCGTCATACCGTAAAGCTTCAGTATATCCAATATTTCCTCGTCTATACAGTCGGGACGGGTGGAGCAGCGTATTCCGCAATACACGTCGGGAAACTCTTTAACGTATTCCGAAGCGGCATACAAAAGGCTTTTCATATACTCTCTGTCAACAGCGGTAAAGCTGCCGCCGAAAAATGCGATTTCCGCCTGCATATTGTTTTTTTGCAAAATACTTACCTGCGCCGCCAAAATTCCGCTGACTTCTTCAGCAGCGGGAGCTTTAACGCTGCCGCTGATAACCCGCTGATTGCAGAAGGAGCAGGTATTGGGACAGCCCTTGTGGGGAATAAATATTGACAGGTTTGTTTTCATTTTTCCGCTCTCGTTCCGTTGTTTAAATCCGATATAAGATAATGCTATGGATTGATTTTTTCAATTACCGCACCGATAATATATGATTATGCTTTTAATCCGATTGCACGCAGGATAATATCAAGTTTCATACCCCATAAGCTTAATCGCTTCTTTAGCCGCATTTTGCTCCGCTTCCTTTTTGCTGTAGCCTGAGCCTGTGCCTATTATCTGTTCATTCAGCAAAACATTAAAGGTAAACAGCTTGTTGTGAGCAGCTCCGCTTTCTCCTGCTAATTGGTAAACTACTTTTTCCTCGGGATTTTGCTGTATTATCTCCTGCAAAATGGTTTTGTAATCGCCTATAAGCAGCTTTCCGCTTTTCAGCACGTCTAAAGGTGGGACAAAGGGAAGTATAAAATCTCTTGCCGCTTCAAGTCCTCCGTCCAAATAAATAGCTGCAATAACCGCCTCAAATGCGTCCGCAAGCATTGAGCTGCGATGTCTGCCGCCGGTATGCTCCTCCCCTTTTCCCATAAGCATTGCTTCCCCTAACTTTATTTTTTCCGCATTGGGGTAAAGTGCGTGTTCGCTTACAATGTTGGATCTTAATTTTGACAGCTGTCCCTCGGGGAAATCAGGCAGGTTTTCAAATAAGTATTTGGATACCACCACCGACAATACGCTGTCGCCTAAAAATTCAAGCCGCTCGTTGCTGTGGTGGTTTTTTCCGTTTACAAAGGAGGAATGAGTTAACGCCTCTTTCAGCAAATCGGGGTTTTTAAACTCATATCCTATCCTTTCTTCAAATTCTGTCATATTGCAATCCTTTCGTTAAGATTGATGGTTTTGGGGTTTTACTGTAAATTTATTTTTTACCACATTGATAATTCTCTTTACACCCTTGTCCGCTCCCGAATGTACGCATTTTACAACGAATCCGTATGCAAGGCTGCACGCAAATACCGCCAATACTATAACGGGAAGGTATATGAACCTGTCCTTTATTTTGGGAACGCTTTTGTTAAGAATATCATAAAACAGCAGGTCGAATATTCCCGACAGCAAATAAGCGGCTAAAACCGAATCGGACAGGTTTTTTAAAATTCTGCTTCTGAGAGGATTTTCCTTTTTGAATTTTATGTTTAACAGCAGTGAAAACGTCAAAAATGTGATTACCGCCAAGGTGGCGGAGCTGTTTCCGTTCCAGCCGCCCCAAACGTAAATATGCCCGAAGGATCTGTAATAGTTAAATCCGCCGTCAAACAATACCGCCGCCAAAAGGAAGAGCAGGTTTGACATTATCGGAATATCGGGCTTGTATTTTGACAGATATGCTCCCAAAAAGTAATAGAAAATGGGATACAGTCCCGTCCAATAGGAGGGGATTAGCTTAACGTACTCCTTGCTTGAGCCGGGATCTAACCACCACCGGGCGGGATCAAATTTATAAATATTAACAACGGAAGGCAGCATAGCCACAATAAACAGCGTCAAAAGCAAAGCCTGCATACCCTTCTTTGTCTTTATGTTGTTAAAAATCATATTTAAAAACGGAATCAAAAGATATAAGCCCAAATACAGCTCTATATACCAGCCGTATTTTGTGGAGGAAAAGTTAAACATATTTTTAAAGAATTTGAAAAAATCCAATTCCTGCTGCTGCATAAAAATCTTTACGGGAATGTACACAAGAGAGCATAGGAAATATATGCCAATAGTTTTGCTTATTCCGATGAAATATTTTTTTGTGGGGGTCTTTTGGTTCATAAGGTAGCCGCTGAGAGTGATAAACATAGGTACGCAAATCATAAAAAGGCTTCTCAGTGTTACCATTGCCAGCATATCCCAGCCCTGTACCTTTACATAATAAAACCCCATTGTTTTAAAAAAATGTATTCCGTTTATGCACAATAAAGAAAAAATGCGAATTATATCCAATGCTTCATTGCGTTTGCTCATTTCTTTGTCCTCTGATTAAATTAAAAGTTATTCCACCGAGGGAATATTGTTTTCGGATTTTGCGGTATTTGAAGCTTGGGAGAGCTGGGAAGTCTGCAAAACCGACTGTATTTCCTCTATAACATTGTTTTCGATAAATTCCTTAGCCTGTCTTACAGCGTTTTTAAAAGCCAAAGCGTCACTGCTGCCGTGAGCCTTGATAACAGGCTTTGAAGTGCCTAAAAGGGGAGAGCCGCCGGTTTCTCTGTAATCCATTTTTTTGGACAGCTGCTTTATTCCTTTAAGGGTAAAGGCTGCGCCGATTTTTGTGGCGATATTTTTAAAGAATATGCTTTTAAGGGAAACCTTCATAAATTTTCCCATACCCTCAACTGTTTTAAGATAAACATTTCCCGTAAATCCGTCGGTTACAAGCACGTCGCAGCCGCCTAACGCCGCTTCTCTGCCCTCTATGTTGCCGATAAAATTAAGAGGGGACTGCTTTAAAAGAGAATAAGCCTCGTGCTCTAACTCTCTGCCCTTTTCTTCCTCCGCTCCCACGTTAAGCAGTGCCACACGGGGGCTTTGCACGTTCATAATCTTATCCATATAAACGCTGCCCATAACGCCGAACTGCTGTAACATTTCAGGGCGGCATTCCACGTTTGCGCCGCCGTCCAAAAGTATGTAGCATTCATTTACAGAGGGGATAATAGGTGCAAGAGAGGGACGCTTTATTCCCTTTATTCTGCCGATAATGGCAGTGCCGCCCACAACCAAAGCCGCCGTGCTTCCAGCGCTGATAAATGCGTCCGCTTCCCCGTTTTTAACCAGCTGAAACGCCACTCCCATAGAGGAATTAAGCTTTGCCTTTCTTATGTCGGTGGGGTTGTCCTCGATTCGTATTATTCCGTCTGCGTCTTTTACGGTAATGCCGTCGGTGGAAACGCCTAACGCTTTAATTCTCTCGTTTACGGTTTTTTCGTCGCCGCAGAGGATTATTTCCACACCGTAAGCCTTAACTGCCATTTCCGCTCCCTTGATTACTTCATCGGGAGCGTTGTCGCCGCCGAATGCGTCCATAGCTACTTTAATTTTTGACATTTTTTATCCTTTCTGAATTTGTTATTCCAATAGTGGCTTGTCGAAATATTGACCGGCAATTTCACTTTAAGCACTCTTTTAAATTCTTGATTCTATTAAGTTCCATTTCTCATATCTTTAAAGATTATATTTAAGGCAACGCTGAAAACATAAATATCACTTCAAGCACTCTTTTAAATCCTTGATTCCTCTAAGTCCTATTTTCTCGTATCGTTCCTGCTTATTGCGTATCTCCTCGTCCAAGGGCGGCAACAGCCCCATATTTGCGCCCATAGGCTGAAAATCCTTGTTTTCTGTTTGTATATAATTGCAAAGCGCACCGCAGACGGTGGTATTCGGAAGCTTTAAAGGAGCTTGTCCCAGCAATCGCCTTGCAAGGCTTTGTCCCGCAATAATTCCGCTCATTGCGCTTTCCGTATAGCCCTCAACTCCCGTCATCTGTCCCGCAAAAAATATGTTGGAGCTGTTTTTCAGCATAAACCTGTTGTCAAGCAGCTTGGGACTGTTTAAAAAAGTGTTTCTGTGCATAACTCCGTATCTTAAAAACTCTGCGTTCTCAAGTCCCGGTATCATTCTGAAAACACGCTTTTGTTCGGGAAACTTCAAATTTGTTTGAAATCCCACCAAATTATATGCGCTGCCCTCTACGTTTTCCTTTCTCAGCTGAACCGCCGCCCAAGGTCTGTGACCGGTATTGGGATCGATAAGACCCACAGGCTTCATACAGCCGTACCTTACGCTTTCAATACCCCTTTTCGCCAAAACCTCCACCGGCATACAGCCCTCGTAAACGGTGAATTCAGAGCTTTGGGATATATCGCCGCCGCAATTATCAATATCGCTGTTATCGCTTTGACTGTTTTGATCATTATATTCTCTTGCTTCAAAGGATTTTAAAGGAACGGTTTGGGCGGTTACAAGTGCTTGATAAAAGCTTTCGTATTGCTCCTTATTAAAGGGGCAGTTGATGTAATCCGCACCGCCTCTGTCGTATCTTGCGGCAAAAAAGGCTTTTGTCATATCAATGCTGTCTGCTGAAACAATAGGTGCGGCGGCGTCGTAAAAGCTTAAAGCGTCGCCGCATTTTTCACGTATGGCGGCGGACATTCCCTCGGAAGTCAAAGGTCCTGTGGCAATAACCGTATTGCGTTCGGGAAAGCTTGTGACTTCCCGGCATACGATTTGTATATTTGGGTGATTTTTAATTTTTTCCGTGATATAATCGGAGAATTGCTTTCGGTCAACCGCCAACGCTCCACCTGCCGCCACTGCGGAACAATCGGCAGCTTCAAGTATGAGAGAGCCTAAAATTCTCATTTCCTCTTTAAGCATACCGCTTGCGCTGCCTATTCTTGAAGCTTTTAAGGAGTTGGAGCAAACCAATTCCCCAAATCCCTCATAATGGTGAGCGGGGGTGTATTTTTTCGGCTTCATTTCAACAAGCTTGACAAGAAATCCTCTTTCCGCCAATGCCCAAGCCGCCTCGCAGCCTGCCAAGCCCGCTCCGATTACGGTAACGTCAGCTTTTTTCATCATTTCCTCGCTCGTATCCGCAGCTTTCATCGGCGCAGTAGATTTTGCCGTTTTTCCCCGTCTTTTTAAACAAGGTTTTTCCGCATTTGGGACATTTTTCGGGTATGGGGGTATCCCAAGTCATATAATTACATTCCTTGTAGTTTTCGCAGCCGAAAAATGGTTTTCCTTTTTTGGATTTTTTCGCCAGCATTCTGCCGCCGCATTTGGGACAAAATCCGCCTGTTTCGTTTACAATTCTTTTGGTGTTTTTACATTCGGGGAAGCCTGAGCAGCCCAAGAACTTTCCGTAAGGTCCTATTTTTATGACCATTGGCTTGCCGCAAAGCTCGCACACCTGATCCGTCGGCTCGTCGGGAACTTTAACACGCTTTCCGTCCATTTCCTTTTCCGCTTTTTCAAGAGTCTTGGCAAAGTCCTTGTAAAAGCCTTTTAATACGTCTACCCACTGTTCCTTGCCCTCTTCGATTTTGTCTAAATCGTCCTCCATTTTGGCGGTAAACTTAACGTCCACTATTTTGTCAAAATGATCCTCGAGAACAATGGTAATCGTATCTCCCAAGGTTGTGGGCTTCAGCTGCTTTTGCTCGAATTCCACATAGTGCCTGTCTAAAATGGTGGATATGGTGGGAGCATAGGTGGAGGGTCTGCCTATTCCGTTTTCTTCAAGGGCTTTAATAAGACTTGCTTCGTTGTAACGGGGCGGCGGCTGAGTGAAGTGCTGATTTCCCGCTATTTCCACAACGTTAAGCTTTTCTCCCTCGGTGATTTTGGGCAGAGCCACTCCGCTTTCCTCGTCGGTATCGGAGGTTTCGGTGTACAGTTTGGTAAAGCCGTCAAATTTTACTGTATATCCGCTCGCCTTAAAGGTGCAGCTTCCTGCGTTAACATTAACCGCCACGGTGTTAAGCAAGGCGTTTGCCATTTGGCTTGCAATAAATCTTTCCCAAATCAGCTTATACAGCTTATACTGATCGGAGGAAAGGTTGGATTTTATGCTTTGAGGAGTAAGATCTATGGTGGAGGGGCGAATTGCTTCGTGAGCGTCCTGTGCGTTGCTTTTTGTTTTGTAAGCTCTGGGCTTTTCGGGAAGATAATCCTCACCGTAAGCTTTTTTGATAAGCTCCGCCGCTGCCGCCTTTGCCTCGTCGGAAATTCTCAGGCTGTCGGTTCTCATATAGGTTATAAGACCTACTGCGCCCTGTCCCTCTATTTCGATACCCTCGTACAGCTCCTGTGCGGTTTTCATTGTTTTGCGAGAGTTAAAGCCTAATTTTCTGTTGGCTTCCTGCTGCAATGTGGAGGTGGTGAAGGGGGGAGAAGGCTGTTTTTTTCTAACGGATTTTTTTATGCCGCCTACAACAAAATCCTTGTCTTTAAGATATTCAAGAATTTTGTCCGTTTCCTCTTTATCCTTTAATTCCGCCTTTTTGCCCTCGATTTCCGTCAGCTTTACGGAAAACGGCTTTTTGCTGCTGCCTGCGGTAACCGTTCCGTCAACTGACCAATATTCTTTGGGAACAAAGGCTTTTATCTCGTTTTCACGATCTACAATCAGCTTTACCGCCACCGATTGAACACGTCCCGCCGATAAGCCTCTTCTCACCTTTTTCCACAAAAAGGGGCTGAGCTTATAACCGACGATTCGGTCTAAAATGCGTCTTGCCTGCTGTGCGTTGATTAAATCCCAATCAAGGCTGCGGGGATTTTCCATTCCGTATTTTACGCCGCTTTTGGTGATTTCGGAAAAAGTGACTCTGATAGGCTTGCTGCCGTCAAGTCCCAGCACCGCTGCCAAATGCCACGAAATAGCTTCTCCCTCTCTATCCGGGTCGGTTGCAAGATAAACAAAATCCGACTTTTTTACATAGCCTTTAAGCTCTTTTATTAAAGCTGCTTTATCTTTTTTATTTTCATATACGGGAGCAAAATCGTGTTCAATATCCACTCCTATTTTGGACTTGGGCAAATCTCTTATATGACCTGCGCAAGCCACAACTTTGAATTTGCTTCCCAAATACTTTTGAACGGTTTTCGCCTTTGATGGCGACTCTAAAATTACTAAATCTGACAAGGTTGACCTCCGAATATGCTTTATATTATAAAATGAAAGAAATTTTTTGAGTGCTGTTATTTTTACGGCTAAAATTAGTATTTATCCTGCAACAGACTGTTGCTTTGCTGTTAGATTTTTTCTAATTCTTTATTGTTCGTTTTCTTGTAATTTTATATTACTACTTTTCCCAATTATTATTAAAGATAATTTTACGATTTTGGAAGTGAACTTTAAAAACATCATTCCTTAGTCATCTCCCAGCATATAACCGCAGCGGCTGCCGCAGCGTTAAGGGATTCGGATTTTTGAATGGGAATGTACAGCTTTTGGGATTTTTCAGCGATTTCGGGTGAAATTCCGTGTCCCTCGTTGCCTATGATAACCGCTGATTTCTGTGGGAATTTAAAGCTCCCCAAAGGCTTTGCGGAATTATCAAGCATAGCGGCGTATACCTGAAAGCCGTTTTCCTTAGCTAAGTCCACAGCTTCCGATAGGGAACAACAGCAAAAAGGCAGTCTGAAAACGCTGCCCATAGAGCCTCTCAATGTTTTCGGCGACCAAGCGTCGGCGCAGCCCTCACCTAAAATAACAGCGTCAATTCCCAATGCTTCCGCCGTTCTAAACATTGTTCCTAAATTGCCCATATCCTGAACAGCGTCTAACATTAAAATTTTATTATTTGTTAATATAATATCAGCAATTTTAAATTTGTCAAGGATTTTTCCTGCAAGAAATATTCCTTGTGGTGATTTTTGTTCACTTATACTAAGATATACTTCATTACTGACTGTATATATACTGCAATTTTTTTCTATAAGTTTAATTGTTTGAGGGAATTTTTCCAAGGCTTCAACTGTGACAACGGCATACAGTGGGGATAAACCCGCCTTTATTGCCTCCTCCGTTAATTTAAAGCCTTCAACCCCAAAAGCTCCCTCTTTATCTCTTATTTTTTTCTCGGATAAGATACGTCTGCTTTTAACAACGATTTCGTTTTTTCTTGAGGTAATTATCATTTGACAACTCCCGATTTATGTGATATTCTAATAGCATAGCAATTATATTTTCTTAAATTATTAAACATTATTAAATTAAACATTATTAAAAAGGTATATAAAATGTCTTTTTCAGAGCTTGAATTTTTAAAAGACGATTTGGGACTTAATTGGAATGGGGAGCAGCTTTGTCTTTACGGAAAAATTAAGGATTACCCTGTAATTATAAGCGATGACCCAAAAAATCGCCAATATATGATAACGGTGTTTTGTAAAATCCGTCCCGATATTAACCAAGAGTATAAAAACGGAATTACAGAGCTGTTGGAAAAAATGCCTAAAAACTGCGTTGTTTCAAGAAGCGACAGCTTAAAGCATACCTCTGTAAATTTTAACGCAGCCTTTTTATATCAGGAAAACTCTGTATATCTTACACAGTTTGTATCCGATTTATGCAGCTTGGCGGATAAACTTCAACTTGTTCCCACCGATCCAAAGGAAACAGATTTCAACAAGCAGTATAATTCATTATGTGATACAACAGGAAGTATAGCAAACGAAACGTCAGCCAATCAAAATTCCAATACAAATAAATCTCATCAAAATAATTCAAAAAAAGCAAAGAAATCGGTTTCAAACGGCTTTGACAAATACAGCATAAGAGGACTTTTCGGTGCATTATTGGGCGGCTTTGCAATAACGGTAATTTGCTCGATTATAACCGCCTCCGACCTTTCCCAAACGGGAAACTTTGTGGCAAGTCTGTTAGCCGGGGCTTTGATTGCGGTTTTTGTGCTTTTTGATTACCTGTTTTTAGCTAAAAAGATTGATATGTTAGGTGCGCTGAGCTGCTGTATTATAACCGCCTTCGGCTGCTTTTTCTCCGCTTATTTCAGCACAATGAGAGCTTTGTATTACGCTGCAAAAACTTTAGATGTAAGTATTACCATAAATATGACTATGGAAAATTGGTCCTATTACCAAGCGCTGTTTCCCGATGTTTCGGAGCGTTTTCCTCTTATGCTTATAGAAAATTACTTTTCCGCAATTTTGGCGTGTGTGGCATTTTTCACTGTTTATTACCAAAAGCATAAGGAGATAATGTATAAATAGTATAATTTTCCAATCTGTATATTGCCGTCGGTGCAGTTGGCGGTTAATACGTGTTGCTGTGCGGTACGTGTTTAAATTAACGTGTGAAGCACAGATACCTTAACTGTCAACTATCAACTGTAACATAAACAAAATCACGCCCAATCAGAGCGTGATATTTTTTATTAAAGGGCAGCCTTAGCCTTATCACAAAGAGATGTGAAAGCAGCGGGATCGTGGATTGCAATTTCTGAAAGCATTTTGCGGTTAAGAGTAATATCGGCTTTCTTTAAGCCGTTGATGAATGTGGAATAATTCATACCGTTAAGCTTGCAGCCTGCGCTGATTCTTGTAATCCAAAGTCTGCGGAAATCTCTTTTCTTTAAGCGTCTGCTGATGTAAGCATACTGACCTGATTTCCATACGGCTTCCTTAGCGGTTTTAAAGAGTCTGCTTTTGCCGCCCCAGTAGCCTTTTGCCAATTTAAGTGTTTTATTTCTTCTCTTGCGAGTTGCGAGAGCGCCTTTTACACGAGCCATTTTTCGTTTCCTCCTTCTTACTTAGCATAAGGCATAATAGCCTTGATTTCCTTCATATCCGCTTTGCTTGCATACTCGTTTGCACGGTTGCTGCGCTTGCGGCCTGTAGCCTTTTGGGTAAGTCTGTGACGGCGGTTTGCGGACTGATATTTAACCTTGCCGTTGGCGGTAAAACGAAAACGCTTTTTTGCGCCGCTGTGTGTTTTAATCTTATTCTTCATTTATATTGCCTCCATTCTTAATTTTTCATAAATATATTATCAACGCCTAAATGACGGTTGATTTAAACTTTAACTTTCCGTTAGTCCTGCCTGTAAAATCAAAGCCTATAATCAGCATTGTTCATATCAATCAATAATATGAAATGCTATTATTCCGCTGATTTTTTGCAGGTCTTATTTCTTTTTTAATTATCGACTTTTTGGTTTTTCATATATATCATCAACGCCTAAATGACGGTTGATTTAAACTTTAACTTTCCGTTAGTTCTGCTTATAAAATCAAAGCCTATAATCAGCATTGTTCATATCAATAAAAAATATGAAATGCGATTATTCCGCCGGTTTTTCGTCGGTCTTGTTTTCCTTTTTGGAATTATCGGCTTTAGGAGCGGATTTTTTTCCCGAAGCGGCTTTTGGTACAATAACCGCAGAAAAATTCTTTCCCTCCAAAACGGAAGGCTTATCCGCTGAACCGTATTCCGCCACGGCGTCCATAAATCTCTTCATCAAATCCTCGCCCAAGTGCATATGAGAAAGCTCTCTTGCTCTCTTAAAGCGAACCTTGATTCTCACCTTGTCGCCGTTCTGCAAAAACTTAACGGCTTGGCTTACCTTGCGGTTAAAATCGTTGACGTCAATGTTAAGGAACATACTGATTTCCTTAAGCTCGGACTGCTTTTGGTTTTTCTTTGCTTCCTTTTCTTTTTTTGCCTGCTCAAAGCGGTACTTGCCGTAGTCCATAATTTTGCATACAGGGGGATTGCCCTGAGGAGCAATAAGAACCAAATCCAAATCTTCCTCCTCCGCTTTTTTCAATGCATCGTTGGAGGACATAATTCCCAACTGATCGTTGTCAGGTCCGATAACACGAACCTGCTTTTCGTGGATTTCCTCGTTAATGAGGGGTTGTTTTGCGGCTATGGATAACACTTCCTTTCCCAATTTTACGGTTATTTCCAAAAATGTTTATTTTATGGGATTTCCCCATATTAGACTATATAAGATAATTGCTTTTTGTCTGTTTATAACCACTGCAAAGATGTCCCCCGCCTCTAAGGCGAAGGGCTCCATCTTAGCTTCAGTGGGGGGTAAAATCCCCCCCTGAACCTCTAAATTGCGTTGCAATTTCGGCAGCTTGTTTAAGCTGCGCTTTAAAATAAAAAATAAAGGCGCAAGAGATACTCTCACGCCGAACGTTCATACTTATACATCAATATGAAATTCGATAAACAACCCTTTCGCAGCAGGCTTGGGGTGAGAGAAACTCTTCTTTATGTTTATTCAACCTTTAGTATTATAAACTATTTTGTTTTGTTTGTCAATAGGTAAATGAAATATTTTTCTTTAGCTTTGACTTTAGCTTGTCGAAAAATCTTCCTTTGGTCGGTTTTCCGTCAAGCTGACGCAATTTTTGGCGGGTTTCCGCCAAAAAAATCGGGCAGTGCTTTACTCAGCCCGATTTTAAGGCTATGATCTCAATTTAGGGAAAAGCCCTGACGTTTTTTCTCTAAGACCTCTTTCCTTCCGGAAAATTTAATCACCGGTTTTTTCGGCGGACTGAATATTTAATGCCCTCACTTAAAATATTTAATTCACTCACTTAAAATGTATAGAATTGCTGAAACAAATAAAATTACCTATCCCCATTTAAAACCAACCTTACAGTCTCTTACACAAAAAAACCCGCAAAAATTTGTGTAAAACGATTACACTAAATTCTCTTAAATTGTTGTAATTTTAAAAATTGTATGATATTATTTATAGTAATAACTTAAAAAATTTTTGGAGGGTAAAAACTATGCTTAACAATATTCCGCAGGTAAAATTAGGACTTATCGCCGTTTCCCGTGACTGCTTTATAATTTCTCTTTCCGAAAGAAGAAGAGGTGCGGTTGCAAAGGCTTGCGGCGACATTGGAATTGATATTTACGAAAGCAAGGTTACCGTTGAAAACGAGCTGGATATGCTGAAAGCGGTTGAGGACGTTAAAAATGCGGGCTGTAACGCATTGGTGGTATTTTTGGGCAACTTCGGTCCCGAAACGCCCGAAACTCTTATTGCAAAGAACTTTGACGGTCCTGTAATGTATGCGGCGGCTGCAGAGGAAAGCGGAAACGATTTAATTAACGGCAGAGGCGACGCTTACTGCGGTATGCTGAACTGCTCATATAATTTGGGTATGCGCCATTTAAAGGGCTATATCCCCGAATACCCTGTTGGCACGGCAGAGGACGTGGCAAAGATGATAAGCGAGTTTAAGCCTGTCGCCTGCGCTCTTATAGGACTTTCACAGCTTAAAATCATTACCTTCGGTCCTCGTCCCCAAGACTTTTTCGCCTGCAACGCTCCCATTAAGGGACTTTACGAAATCGGCGTTGAGGTGGAGGAAAACTCCGAGCTTGACTTGCTTGTTTCTTATAAAGCCCACAAGGACGATCCCCGTATTCCCCAAATCTGCACCGAAATGGCGGAGGAAATGGGAGCGGGCTGCTACTATCCCGATATGAATCAGCGTATGGCGCAGCTTGAGGTTACCCTTCTGGATTGGGCGGAAAAGCACAAGGGCGCAAGAAAATACGTGGCTTTTGCCGATAAATGCTGGCCTGCATTCCCGGAAGCATTCGGCTTTGAACCCTGCTATGTAAATTCAAGATTGGTAAGCAGAGGCATTCCCGTTTCCTGCGAGGTGGATATTTACGGCGCACTCAGCGAATACATAGGAATGTGTATCACAGGCGACACGGTAACTCTCCTTGACATAAACAACTCCGTACCCGAAGATTTGTACAAAAGCGATATTGAGGGAAAATATCCATACCAGCTTACCGACACCTTTATGGGCTTCCACTGCGGAAACACTCCCTCCTGCAAGCTTTGCGCCGACAGAGCCGTTAAATATCAGCTTATACAGCACCGCTTGTTAGAGCCTGCCGATTCCGAGCCTGATTTTACAAGAGGAACATTGGAGGGCGATATTGCCGCCTCCGACATCACCTTCTTCAGACTTCAATGCAACAGCGACGGCGAGCTTGTGGCGTACGTTGCGGAGGGCGAGGTATTGCCTGTTAAAACACGCTCCTTCGGCGGCATAGGTATTTTTGCAATCAATGAAATGGGAAGGTTTTACCGCCACGTGCTTATTCAAAAGCGTTATCCTCACCACGGAGCGGTTGCCTTTTCTCACTGCGGAAACGCAATATTTGAATTATTGAAAATGCTTGGTATTAAGGATATTTCCTACAATCAGCCCAAAGAGATAAAATATCCCACCGAAAGACCTTTCTAAGCAGTTGTAAATAAAAAATAGCCCTATGTTATTTATAAGCAGGGAAGAACGTATATGAAACGGTTTTTAATGGTCGTTTTAAGTCTGATCGCAGCAATTTCGCTGACCGTGTTTGTTTTTGCTGTAAAATTCCGCATGGAGCGTCACAGCTGGGTAATCACAACGGCTGAGATCACATTTATCGGTTTGCCGGAAGGAGCGGTTTTCGGAACGTTTACGGATTATAACGGCAAGGTTCATTCGGAATATAGTATGTATGCAGACGGCAGATTTCAAAAGCAGTTTAATCCTATATCCATAGATTATAAGACATATCTTGGAAGAACTGTAAGAATTATGTATGATCCGTCCACCATAGATTCGGAAGGAGCTTACACAACTACCGACGAGAAGGGTGAAACTGTTGCCGAGCATAAGTTTATTGAAATCGAAAGCTATGACAACTACCTTCGCCGCTTTATCGTTTCGGGAATTGTTTTTATCGCTTCATTTACTCCCGTTGCAGTTGTTTGGGTAAAAGCTGTTCGGAAAAGGAAGGCGAAAATCTCCGAAAAGCAAATATGATATGCGTTTTTCTCAAAATTCTAAACGGACAAATTATAGATAATACTACAGGCTGTTGAAAAAGCCTAAACTTAATTTTTCGGAAGGAAAAAGCTCTTAGGGAAAAACCATCAGGGCTTTTCCCTAAATTAGGATCATAGCCTTAAAATTGAGGCAGAGCAAGGCTCTGCCCGATTTTTGTTTTTTTAGGCAAGCCGCCAAAAGCGGCGTCAGCTTGACGGAAAACCGACCAACAGGAGTTTTTTCGACAAGCTGAATAATATCCGATAATAATAAAAATCCGAGATGATCATAAAATTCATCTCGGATTTTTTATAGGAGAAAAGATTTAATTAGAAATCAACATCGGTGTCATAGTAGCAGCATTTAAGCAGCTTTTCCATTTCCTCTACGGAAGGCTGACGGGGGTTAGAGCCTGTGCAAGCGTCGCCGATTGCGTTTACGGCAATATCGTGCAGTCTTTCAAGGAAGGTTTCCTCGGGAACAAAGCCCTGCTCAGTGGGATAGCTGTCTGCACCGTAGTTCTTAATGCAGTGAGGAATGTTCAAATCGTCGTTCATCTTGCGCAGATAAGCGATAAGCAATTTAACCTTCTCATCGTCGTTATTTCCGCCTAACTTCATAAAGTCGGCAATTTCACCGTAACGCTTTTTAGCTGCGGGATCTTTAGCGTTAAATGCGATAACCTTGGGCAGATACATTGCGTTTGCCGCACCGTGGATAATATGTGCGCCCTTGTCTGCGAAAGCTGCGCCTGTCTTATGAGCCATAGAGTGAACGATACCGAGCAAAGCGTTGGAGAACGCCATACCTGCAAGGCACTGTGCGTTGTGCATACTGTGGCGTTTATCCATATCGCCGTTGTAAGAGCCTACCAAATCTCTCTGAATCATCTTGATTGCGTGAAGCGCAAGAGGATCGGTGTAGTCGCAGTTAGCGGTAGATACGTACGCTTCGATTGCGTGAGTTATAGCGTCCATACCTGTATGTGCAACAAGCTTTTTAGGCATTGTTTCAGCCAATTCGGGATCAACGATAGCAACGTCGGGTGTGATTTCAAAGTCAGCGATAGGATACTTAATACCCTTCTTGTAATCGGTGATGATTGAGAATGCGGTTACCTCGGTTGCAGTGCCGGAGGTAGAGGAGATAGCGCAGAAATGAGCCTTTTTACGCAGCTCGGGAATACCGAACACCTTGCACATATCCTCAAATGTAATGTCAGGATACTCATACTTAATCCACATAGCCTTTGCAGCGTCAATAGGAGAGCCGCCGCCGATTGCAACGATCCAATCGGGCTGGAACTTCAGCATAGCCTCCGCACCCTTCATAACTGTATCAACAGAAGGATCGGGTTCGATACCTTCAAACAATTCAACTTCCATTCCCGCTTCTTTAAGATAATTAACAGTCTTATCCAAAAAGCCGAATTTCTTCATAGAGCCGCCGCCAACGCAAACGATAGCTTTTTTTCCCTTAAATGTTTTAAGTGCTTCCAATGCGCCTTTTCCGTGATACAAATCACGAGGAAGAGTAAATCTTGCCATAATAAATTACCTCCGTAAGTAAATGAAAATTTATCTGCTGTTTAAACAGTTTTAAAACAGACTATGTTAATTTTTTAACATATATACATTATAACAAATATTTTCCGATTTGTAAAGTATCAAATATGAAAGGTTGACATATCAAAAATGATATAGCAAATAGATATAAATCTGAAACCTAAATTTATCAGTTTTAGCCAATATATCTTTTTTTGGCACTGTAAAGAGCTTGAATAAATTTTTCGTCCAAATCGGTAAGCCGATAGTCAGTCTTGTAAATTAACACGTCTTTAAAAATCCTGCTGTTTTCCTCACATTCAAGCTGAACGAGCTTGTACATATCAAGCAAATCGGGAGGAAGGGGAGAAACCCACATAAAGGTCTGGGGGTTTTTTCTTAATAAGTCAAACTGGCTGCCTCTTTCAAAAACATAAATTCTTCTTCCCACATACTCGGGCAGCAATTCCTTTTTTACCGTTGAAAGGGGCAGAGAGGGCACAAAGGGATCGGCGTGAGCGATTTCAATGCAATGGGACAAGTCCTCAAAATAGATTTTATCCTTTTGTGCGAGAATGCTGTCTTTTCTTGTGATGAGGACATAATTAAACTCTGTAATCAGCCGTCCGCTGAATTTTTTTTCGGTTAAAAGGCGATGAAAATATTTCTCAAAATGTTCGGAATAACGAATTATCCCCAAAGAAAAATCCCGTTGTAGGATATTTTCAACAGCGCCCATAGAGTTGGTTTCCTGATAATAGATTTCGGCGGGATCGTCGGTCAGCGATTTGGAAAATTCGGCAAAAGCGTCTGCAATATAGCTGGCTCTCGGCACGGAAATTGAAAAACGCTGCTTTGGCGAACGCTTTTCCTTGTACATCGATTCCACTTCGGAAATTTGGGACAGTATTTTAACTGCGTAGGACAAAAACACCTCTCCGTCGGGGGTAAGCCTCATACCCTTGGAGGAACGGTCGAAAATACTTATACCCAAATCCGATTCCAATTCTTTAACCGCTCTGCTTAAATTGGGCTGTGCAATCAGCAGGTTTTCGGAAGCCTTGTTGATGCTTCCCGCCTTTGCTATTTCAACGGCGTATTTCATATGGAGAATGTTCATACAGCACCTCTGACGTTACATTATGCTAAATTTTTCATAAATACAATTTCAAGCGGCTCATCTTGCAGCAATAAAGCTCCGCAGTCGCTATATCCCAATTTGCGGTAAAAGAACTGCCCCTGTTCGTTTGATAAGGTGGAAGCAAGTACCCTTTTATGTCCCTTTTTCAGCATTTCTTTTTCCCAATATTCAACCAGCTGCTTTCCAAAGCCTTTTCCTCTGTATTCCTCTAAAAAATACAGCATATTCATAAACGGTATTTGATCCCAAAACAAGCCGAACCTGAGCCAGCCCATAAGCTTCTCATTATCAAGCATCAATAAAGCCCTGTTTAAATCAATGCAGTTTTTTAACTCGTTTTCACAAATATGTTTGTCGAGCTTTTTTAATATTTCAATATCTGATTTATCTGCATATCTTATCACAATATTATTCTCCAAAATCAGTGTTATACTATGCCCCACCGAAACCAGGCAATCCTGCCTATTTTCAATGGGGAGTCTTATTAAAATCTGAAATCTCTCTTGCCCTGTGCTTCGATTTCTTCAAGATATTTTTCCGCAATAGCTCTTACCTTTTCCTTGGGAATATTTTTTAATTCCTCTTTAATAAGCTTTTCGCCTATCTCTCTCGTCTTGGGGCTTGCATAGTCCATAAGGTATTCCTTTAATGTCATAAGTGCGTTGGGGTGGCAGCAGTTTTGAATTTGTCCGCTTTTGCAAAGGCTCATAAAGCGGTCGCCCGTTCTGCCCTCTCGGTAGCATGCAGTGCAGAAGCTGGGAATATAGCCGATTTCCATAAGCCAACATACCACCTGGTCAAGAGTGCGCTTGTCGGAAACGTCAAACTGTTCGCTGTTGTCGTCCTCCTCCTCGGGCTGATAGTAGCCGCCGACGCTGGTTTTTGAGCCGCCGCTTATCTGCGAAACGCCAAGTCTTATTACCTTTTCTCTCACTGCCTTGCTTTCTCTTGTGGATATTATCATACCCGTATAAGGAACGGCAAGCCTTATACAAGCGCAGATTTTGGCAAAAATATCGTCGCTTATGCCGTTGTCAAACTGATCCGGATCTATGTCGTCCGCCCTTTTAACACGAGGAACGCTGATAGTGTGAGGTCCTACACCGTGAACCGCCTCCAAATGCTCTGCGTGCATTAAAAGTCCCGCAAACTCATACTTGTACAGTTCCAAACCGAACAAAACGCCAAGTCCCACATCGTCAATTCCGCCCTCCATAGCTCTGTCCATAGCCTCGGTGTGATAAGCGTAATTGTGCTTTGGTCCTGTGGGATGAAGCCGCTCATAGCTTTCCTTGTGATAGGTTTCCTGAAACAGTACATATGTGCCTATTCCCGCATCGTGAAGCTTTTTGTAGTTTTCCACCGTGGTAGCGGCAATATTAACGTTAACTCTCCTGATTGCTCCGTTTTTGTGCTTTATGCTGTAAATAGTGTCTATACACTCCAATATGTATTCAATGGGATTGTTTACGGGATCTTCCCCCGCCTCTATGGCAAGCCGCTTGTGTCCCATATCCTGTAGGGCGATAACCTCTTTTTTTACTTCCTCTTGGGATAATTTTTTTCTTGCAATATGTTTGTTTTTAAGGTGATAGGGGCAGTAAAGGCAGCCGTTTACACAGTAGTTGGAAAGATACAATGGCGCAAACATTACTATTCTGTTTCCGTAAAAGTCTTTTTTTATCTGCTGTGCCAAATCGAAAATCTCGTTTATTTTATCCTGATTTTCACAAGCCAGCAAAACCGACGCTTCACGGTGGGACAGTCCCTTTCTAAGCTTTGCCTTTTCGATTATGCTGTCCACCAGCTCCAAATTATCCTTGTTTTTTTCAGCATAATCAAGCGTTTCCTTGATTTCCTCATCTGAAATAAATTCCTCTGCTTTTAATGATTTGGGATTATACATTTTCCTTTTCCTTTCAAATTAAATAATTTTTGAATCTCCTCTTGATACGACCATTTCTCTTCCTGCGGACATAATGCGGCGCTTAAGGCATTCTGCACATTCCGCCGCTTCTTCTCCCGTGCAGATTTTGTTGTCGTAAAGAGAGTATTTTTTTCGTACATTAACCGGCGATAAATTGGGCATTACCACATTTGCGCCCGCCCTTATTCCCTGTTCTCTGCCGGTGGGACTTATTGTTCCCAAAGCGGTGGTGGCAGGCAAAAGCACCTTTGGCAAAAGCAGGCGTATTATTGCCAAAAGATACAAGGTAAGCTCCAAAGTCCCCGCTTTTTCTTTGCCAAAGGGAGTGTCCTTATGTGGAATAAAAGGTCCAATTCCCACCATATGAGGCTTAAATTCCTTTATAAATCTTAAATCCTTTACAATACAGTCGACTGTCTGATAAGGAGAACCTGTCATAAAGCCGCAGCCCGTCTGATAGCCTATTTCTCTAAGCTGCCATAAACAGTTCATTCTGTGTTCAAAGCTCATTTCCTTTGGGTGAAGCTTTCCGTAATGCTCCTTATCTGCTGTTTCGTGCCTTAAAAGATACCTGTCCGCCCCTGCCTCGAATAATCTTTTATAGCTGTCAAAGCTGCGTTCTCCCAGAGATAGGGTTATTGCCGTATCGGGAAATTCCGATTTTATCCTTGTAATTATCTCGGAAAAAATTTCATCGGTGTAAAAGCCGTCCTCTCCCCCTTGCAGCACAAAGGTGCGAAAACCTAACTTATAGCCGTTTTCACAGCAGCTTATTATATCGTCTTGGGTAAGTCGGTATCTTTCCGCATTTTTATTGTCCCGCCTTAAGCCGCAGTAAAGGCAGTTGTTTTTGCAGTAAGAGGAAAATTCAATAAGTCCTCTTATAAATACTTGATTTCCGTATTCCTGCTCGCATCGCAGCCTTGCCTTTTCGGCAAGAAGCTGAAAATCCTTTTCACTGCGGTTTTCTATCAGCTGTTTTAACTCGCCGTCGGTCAAATCGCTGTCGTTATACAGCTTTTCTATCAGCTCTATGTTTCCCATTTTATATATTGCTTTCCTCTGTCGTATTTATTATGTTGGAGTATGCGGTTTTTGCGCTGACGCCCTTTATCTTTCCGATTTGTCCCGACAATGCGCTTATTTCGTCCTGCGGTGCGTCAACTGCAAGACTGATGATATTTATTCCCTTTTTGCGGTAAGGCACTCCCATTCTGCCGATAACGTAATTTCCGTATTTATGCAAAAGCCGATTTAAGGTTTCAACCGAATTTTCGTCCTCCACAATTATACCTATAACGGCTACTCTCGTTTCCATATATAGTCAACCTCCAAAAACAAAAAAACGCCCCTTAATTTAAGGGCGTGATTTACATTATTTATATGTATGCCGTATGCCCTTTCGCCTCAGAAAAACTTTGGCGGCAGTATAATACTTTTTAAAAACTTTAATGAAAGGAAATCTCGCATCTCAGTTATTTGTATTATACTATAAAAAAAGAGTGTTGTCAATATTTTTGTTTTGAAGCATATATCATAAACCGTATCACAAACAATTCTATAGCAGTATAGTTGAGTTTTTTTAAAATTTTCTGAAAATCTTGAAATAAGTCTTTTCAAATTGTTATATAGTATGGTATAATAAATCGATTAAATATAGCGGGTATTCACCTTTTATATTCTTTCGTATTGCGGATTTTGTGCAAAATTATATCAAAGCTTTAATAATTTGCTTTTTTTACAAAATTGTGATATAATTAAAAAGATTATTAAAGCACCGTTTAGCAGCAAAACATTTTCTTGGGAGGAAATATGAAGCTTTTAGACATCGGATTCGGCAACCTTGTTAACTCAGACAGAATCGTTGCGGTGGTTTCCGCTGAGGCTGCGCCTACAAAGCGAGTTATCTTGGCGGCGAAGGAAAAAAATCTTGCGGTAGACGCCACCTGCGGCAAAAAAACCCAATCAGTGCTTATAATGGATAGCGGTCACGTAATATTAAGCGCAAAATCCGCCGAAAGAATAGATAAAAAATCAGCGGAGGAATAATTGTTTCTGTAAACTTGCGGTATTTACATTATTTTTAATATTTTAATATTTATAAATAGTATCAATAAAATTCATAAGAAATAAACCGAAAAATAACTGTTCAAATATAAATCAATCAAATATGAAAGGAAAACAAAATGTCAAGAGGAATTTTATTTGTGGTTTCAGCACCGGCTGGCTGCGGAAAGGACACTATTTTGGAAAGGGTCTTTGCAGGGGAAATCAACCTTTTTTATTCCGTTTCCGCCACCACAAGAGCTATGAGAATGGGAGAAACGGAGGGTATCAGCTATTATTTTAAGACAAAGGAAGAGTTTGAGGAAATGATAGCCGACGGAGAGCTGCTGGAACACACCCAATACTGCGGCAACTATTACGGCACTCCCAGGCAGACTGTGGAGGATTCCCTTGATTCAGGCAGAAATATAGTGCTTAAAATAGAAATCGAAGGTGCGGAAAACGTGAAAAAGCTTATTCCCGACGCAGTGCTTATTTTCATACTTCCCCCGTCAATGCAGGAATTAAGCAGGCGCCTGCATAAAAGAGGCACAGAGGATCAGGAAACTATTGAAAAAAGGCTGAAGCAGGCTGAAAAGGAAATTGCCTTTGCCAAAAATTACGATTACGTTATTGTTAACGGAGATTTGGACAAGGCGGTAAATGATTTTATTGCCATTGTTCAAGCGGAAGGCTTTAAAGCAAAAAGAAATCTGGACAGAATCGACGCTTTGAAAAACAATAGTTCCATTGAATGACAACAGATACAATATACAGAAGAAAAGGAAAGAAGTGAAGCCGTTGACAGCCGATGACTGTAATAATCAATCAAATACCGCTTTGATCGTTTCTGTTGCGGTGGATAAATGCTTGTACCCGTTTGACTTTCTTTACGATTATAAAGCGCCCCAATATCTTGAATCGGAAATATCCTTGGGGCAAACGGTTATGGTGCCTTTTGGAAAAGGAAATCAAAGCCGTGTGGCTATGATATATAAGATTGAAAAAAAGACTGATAGGGGCGGCAAAATAAAAGAACTGATTTCCCTGCCGCAAAACGGAATCAAAATGACAGCGGAACAGCTGGAATTGTCCCAATGGTTAAAGGAAAACACCTTTTGCACCTATTTTGACGCAATAAAAACAATTCTTCCTCCGGGACTGAATTTTAATATAAAAGCCAAATATAAATTATCGGATATGGACGCTTCCCATTTATCTCAAAACGAGATTGACATACTTAACCAATTAAAATCGGCAAAAACCGAAAAGCAGTTGGAGGAAAAAATAAGCAGTCTTAATTCCCACAAGGATTCAAATAACTCAAAAGCCGTTCAAGCTCTTATCAAAGCGGGATTTATAGTTAAGTTAGAGGAAATGAAAAGGCAGGTGGGGGATCAGACGGAGCAAATGGTAAGGCTTGCCGATGATTATCAGTTTAACGAAAGAACGGAAAGGCTTACTCCAAAGCAAAAATCGGTAATTGAAGCCTTGTCCGAATACGACTCGGCGTCCGTAAGCGAAATTTGTTATCTTTGCGCAATCACTCCCGCCGTTATTAAGAACCTGATTAAATACGGAATCTTAGAGGAATACCAATACTGTCTTACCCGTGCGGAAACTGCGGCGGCACAAGCGGAAAAAAGCCCCGATGATATTATACTGTCGGAGGAACAGCAATCGGCTTATAATCGGTTGGAACAGCTGATGCTTGAGGACAGCCCAAAATGCGCCCTGCTTCAGGGGGTGACGGGAAGCGGCAAAACCTCGGTTTTCATTAAGCTTATCCACAAGGCGATAAAGTCGGGAAAAACCGCATTGATGTTAGTTCCCGAAATTTCCCTTACTCCCCAAACGGTAAGACAGTTTCAGCAGCTTTTCGGAAACACCGTGGCTATAATTCACAGCGCATTGTCTATGGGACAAAGGGCGGACGAGTATAAAAGGATAAAAAGCGGAGAGGCAAAAATAGTAATAGGCACACGCAGCGCAGTTTTTGCCCCTCTTGAAAATATAGGAGTGATAGTGATTGACGAGGAGGGAGAACACACCTACAAATCCGACAAAGCCCCACGCTATCACGCAAGAGATGTGGCAAAGCAGCGCTGCTTTAAGCATAAAGCCTTACTGCTGTTAGCCTCCGCCACTCCCTCTTTGGACAGCAGATATAATGCGCAAATCAATAAATATCAGTATATAACCCTTAAAAACAGATACAATAAAGGAAATCTTCCACAAGTGTATATGGTGGATATGAAAGCGGAATACGAGGGAGGAAACAGAGGAAATTTCAGTCAGGCGCTTTTGCGCGAAATTGAAATAAATCTTAATAACGGAGAACAAACTCTGCTGCTGCTTAACAGACGGGGTTATCACACCCATTTAAGCTGTATAAAGTGCGGCGAGGTGATAAAATGTCCCAACTGCGATCTGCCGCTTACCTATCACAAAACCAACGAAACCGTTGCCTGCCACTACTGCGGATATTTTACCAAAGCTCCCGACGTATGTCCCAAATGCCGCAGCAGGTATATATCCCAATCGGGAACGGGAACGCAGCGGATCGAGGACGAGATAAAGCAGTATTTTCCAAGGGCAAGAGTGCTTAGAATGGACGCAGACACAACAATGTCAAGAAATGCGTTTTCTAAGAAATTTACCGAATTCGGCAACGGCGATTACGATATAATGGTGGGCACTCAAATGATAGCCAAAGGACTTGATTTTGAAAACGTAACCTTAGTGGGAGTGCTTGCCATTGACAAGTCGCTTTATATGGGGGACTATTTGGGATATGAACGAACTTTTTCCCTTATAACCCAGGTTGTGGGCAGATCGGGGCGTGGCGGAAAAATCGGCAGAGCCTATCTGCAAACCTTTTCTCCCGATCACTATGTTTTACAGTTGGCGGCAAGACAGGATTACGACGAGTTTTACCGACAGGAAATAGAACTTAGAAAGGCGCTGTTATTTCCGCCATTCTGTCATATATGCCTTATCGGTTTTTCATCGGTTAATCAAGCCTTTTGCAGCAACGGCGCAAACAGATTTTTGGAGATATTTAAGGCAAAGCTGCTTGAAGAAACCGAAAAGCCGCCATTGCGTGTTTTAGGTCCTACAAAAATGGGAACGGGCAAATTAGGCGGAAAGTACAGAAACAAGCTGGTTATAAAATGCAAATTCAACTCCTCCTTCCGCAGACTGTTAAACGGCGTTATTATGGAAGCATACAAGGACAAGGCTTTTGCGAACGTAAGCTTTTATGTGGATATTAACGGAGAAGTAATTTAGCTTGAATTTGATGTAATAAATAAAGAATTAAACTTTTTATGTTCAGTAAAAAAGGAGAAATGTTATGGCAAAGAGAAATATTGTAAAATTCGGAGATGAAACATTGAGAAAGCACTGCCGCGAGGTAACCGTATTTGACGACAGACTTTGGGTATTGTTGGACGATATGTATGAAACTATGAACGACGCTCACGGAGTGGGACTTGCCGCTCCGCAGGTGGGAATATTAAAAAGAGCGGTGGTAATTGATGTGGGAGAGGGCAAAATAGAGCTTATAAATCCCGTTATCACCTCTGCAAAGGGCAAGCAGAGGGACAAGGAGGGCTGCCTTTCCGCTCCCGATCTTTGGGGATATGTGGAAAGACCGCAAAAGGTAAAGGTAACCGCACAAAACAGATACGGAAAAGAGATAAAAATAGAGGGAAAAGACTTGCTTGCAAGAGCCTTGTGCCACGAAATAGATCATCTTAACGGAATTATCTTTACCGATTTGGCTGACGAAATGATTGAGGACGAGGAAGAAAAAGGAAGACAATAACAATGACTTTCAATCCTTTTTTTATTTTTAAAATAAAGAGAGAATACTATGAATGATAAATACTCCTTTAAGCCCTTTCTTATTGCGTTTGTTATAGCCTTTATTCTGCTGTATTTAAAATGGGGCAGGGATATGAATTGGGTTGTAATGGGAATAACCTTGGGTATTTCCGCAATTTTGTTTATCGTTTCATATTTATGCCGAAAAAGGTTCAGAAAAAACAATGACAATATTCCCCAAAACGACGAATCAAAGGAGTATAAAAGCAAAAGCATAAGATATGCGGCAGTTCACGGCTTTGACAAAATCAAGGGAAAATCTATGAAGGAGGATTTGATACGTCATTTTCAAAGCAGCGGCACATTAAGCTTTTTGTTTTTGGGTATTTTGCTGACCTTGGTGGGAGTGCTTCCCATTTCCTCTCCCTTGTGGGTTAGAATCGCTTATGCCGCCGTTGGAATACTGTGCCTTATATACAGCTTTTACCGATTAAGCGGCGCACAGGTAAAAAGGTTTGTGAAATTCTTGGATAAAAACGGAGAAAACATCGAAGAAATAAACAGCAATTATATGAAGGGCAGATTAGCCTTTTACAAAAAATCGGGAATCTGCATAGGCGAAAAATATACTGTTTGCTGGAGCAAGGACAGCAAGATTTTCGCAGTAAAAAACTGTGATATAGCCTATCTGCAAAAGGATGTTCAAACGGTAGAGCATTATTCAAAAAGCCTTTTTATAGGCGGCGACAGATACTATCAAATTAAAATACATACCAAAGTCCCTTATTATGCAAGCAGATTTTTAAAGCCAAAGGATAAGCTTGCAGCAAATGTTATTACAATAGATTTAAAACAGTATCAGGACGATATGGTGCTTGAAGAATACAAAAAAATGAATATTGATTTAAAGGAATACAAATCGGAAAACGGTTTTGACGATATGTGACGTAAAATGTAATAAAATATGTAATTATTTCATAATAACAATATTATTTGAAATATAAGAAAGGGAATTGAAATTGAATATAGTTTTTATGGGAACGCCTGATTTTTCCGTTCCGTGCTTAAAATCAATAATAAAGGCAGGGCATAATGTTTTGGGAGTGTTTACTCAGCCCGACAAGCCGAAAAACAGAGGTCACAAAATGCAGATGACGCCCGTTAAGGAATGTGCGTTGGAAAACGGTATTGAAGTGTTTCAGCCTGTTTCCTTGAGAAAGGGCGAGGACGGGGAAAGGTCCTTGGAAATATTGAAAAGCCTTAATCCCGACTGCATCGTGGTGGTGGCATACGGTCAGATTTTGCCGAAAGCAATATTGGATATTCCCAAACACGGCTGCGTAAACGTTCACGCCTCTCTTTTGCCTCAATACAGAGGAGCAGCTCCCATACAAAGGTGCATTATGAACGGCGAAAAGCTTACGGGCGTCACCACAATGTATATGGCGGAGGGGCTTGACACAGGTGATATGATTTTAAAAGAAGAGGTTAATATCACCGATGATATGACCGCCTCTCAGCTTCACGATATTCTGTCTGAAACAGGCGCAAGGCTTATTGCAGAAACTCTTGACAGAATAGAAAAGGGAAACGCCCCCCGAACTCCTCAAACAGATGAAAACACCTGCTATGCAAGTATGATACAAAAAGAGGACTGCCGCATAGATTTCAGCAAATCCGCAGATACTGTATATAATCAGATCAGAGGACTTTCCTCCTCCCCCTGCGCTTTTACTTTTTTAGAAGGCAAGCGGTTAAAGGTGTATTTCGGGGAAAAGCTTGATATAACTACTGATAAATCGGCGGGAACGGTTATAAACGCAGAAGGACTTTGCGTCGCCTGCGGAGAGGGAGCGTTAAGACTTACGGATATAATGCTTGAAGGCGGAAAGAGAATGAAGGACAGCGATTTTTTAAGAGGCAGAAAAATTAAAGAGGGAACTGTTTTAGGTTTGGAACAGTAAAATAATAAGCGATTTTAGATATAGTAAGGTAAATTTGAATAAAGAAAAAAGCTTTTAAATTAAAAAGTAAATATGAAAAAACGATTTAGGTTTAAAACGGAAAGGAGAAATTTATGCTTGATTTTTTCACTCACAATCCCACAGCAGCTTATTTTTTAGTAATAGCGGCAGTTGTGTTTTCCTATGTTATTCAGTTTAAGCTGCAATCCACTTTTAAAAAATACAGTCAGGTGTACAGCAGAAATAATGTACCCGCCAACGTTATCGCAAGAGCAATACTTGACAGCTACGGACTTCAGCATATAACGGTAAGGCATATTGACGGCAATCTCACCGACCACTTTGACCCCCGCTCCAACGAGGTTGCACTGTCCGATTCCACCTTTTACAGTACCTCTGTGGCAGCAATAGGAGTGGCGGCTCACGAATGCGGACACGCCGTTCAGCACAATACCAATTACTTTCCCATAAAGCTGCGCTCTTTCTTTGTGCCTATAGCGCAAATCGGCTCAAAGGGCTGGATCATACTGTTTTTGTTGGGTATGTTTATGGGAGTTTCGTTTTTGGTTGAGATAGGCATTCTTTTGTTCGCCTGCGTGGTGCTGTTCCAGATTCTTACACTTCCTGTGGAATTTGACGCAAGCAGAAGAGCCTTAAATGTTATAAGCGGACAGCGGCTTTTGGAGCAGGACGAAATAGGCGGCGCAAGAAAAACCTTAAAAGCCGCAGCTATGACTTATGTAGCGGGACTTATGGTGGCGCTGACTCAGCTTATCCGTCTGCTTGCAATTTCAAACCGCAGAGATTGATTAAGGAGAAGCTTATACCGTTTGTCAAAAAATTCATATTAAGTTTTTCGGCAATTCGGCATAGCTAAAACAAGCTTTCTATTTTTAAACAATTTACAGCTTAATTGAGGCTTATACCCGCTGAAACTAAGATGAAATCCGACTTTAAGAGCCTATAAGAGAAGGGACAAATCTTAGCGGAGCGTTTTATAAATAAAAAGGGTGCAAAAGAAAGGTAAACACTTATGAAAACTGCAAGGCAAACCGTTTTGGAGCTGCTTGTTCGTATGCAGGAAAGCGGCGCATATTCAAATATACTTCTTGACAACACTTTTTCGAGAGAAAAGCTTTCCAACAGGGACAGAGCCTTTGCCGCAATGCTTTTTTACGGAGTCATTGAAAGGAAAATGACTCTCGATTACATAATTCGACTTTATTCCTCGGTGGAATTTGATAAAATGGATACGGACGTACTTCAAATTCTCAGAATGGGACTGTATCAGCTGTTATACACCGCCGTTCCCGAAAGCGCAGCGGTAAACGAATCGGTAAACTTGGCTTCTCAAAGAAGAAAAGGCTTTGTAAACGGAATTTTACGCAGCTTTCTCCGAGATGAAAGAAAAATCGACTATAAGGATTTGGAAGGCGTTGCGAAAATGTCTATAGAATACTCCTGCCCAAAGTGGATAATTAAAAAATGGGTGGGAATGTTCGGCGAGGAAAAAACTGTTGAAATATTAAAGGACAGCTTTGGAAGACCGCCCTTGTATGTTAGGGTTAATACCGTAAAATGCACCGCCGACACCCTTATAGCGGAATTTGCAAAGGAAAAGATAGAGGCGAGGAAAAACCCCCTTTTGGACGACTGCTTGGAGCTTGGAAACATACGTCAGATAGAAGGTACTGCCGCTTACCGCAAAGGACTTTTTCACGTGCAGGATATTTCATCTCAATTATGCTGTCGGGTGGCAAAGCCCGCCTTTAACGAAACGGTGATAGACGTTTGTGCAGCTCCCGGAGGGAAAACCTTTACTATGGCGGAGATGATGGCGAACAGAGGAAAGCTGTACAGCTTTGATTTTTACGACGGCAAGGTTTCTATGATAAACAACGGAGCAGAGAGGTTGGGTCTGTCCATTATAGAAGCTGCGGTAAACGACGCCACTGTTTACAATCCCCGTATTCCTATGGCGGACAAGGTGTTGTGCGATACGGTTTGTTCGGGACTTGGAGTTATCCGCCGCAAGCCCGAAATTAAATACAAGGAAATGAAAAACATAGAGGATCTGCCAATAGTGCAAAAACACATTCTGGAAACCTCTTCAAAATACGTAAAGGTAGGCGGCACTTTGATTTACTCCACCTGCACTCTTAATACGGAAGAAAATCAGCAGGTGGTGGCAAGCTTTTTGCAGAGCAATCCCAATTTTTCCCCCGCCGTTATCCCACTTGGAATTAACGGTATAGAGGATAGCTATATGAGAACATTTTTGCCGGGTACAACAGGCGGCGACGGATTTTTTGCGGCAACGTTAAGACGTGTTAAATAGCTGATGTTTTATATTGCTGCTTTGCCCAAAGGCAAGTAAATCTGCTGCTTTTTGAAAATAACAACAGGCTGTTATTCAACTGATTATTATACTGCTTGTCTATAGTTATATTAACAATCAGTATTACGGCGAAAATTCGGAGATATTATGGAAAAAATCGACATTCTTTCACTCGGCTTTGAGGAGCTTCAAGAGAAATTATTACAAATCGGTGAAAAAAAGTACCGTGCATTACAGGTGTTTCAATGGCTTCATGATAAAAAGGTGAAAAGCTTCCGGCAAATGACTAATATTTCTGCACAAACAAGAGCCTTGTTAGAAGAAAATTTTTATATAAATTCACTGAAAATTCAAAAAAGACTTGTATCAAACATAGATAATACTGTAAAATATCTATATGTATTGCCTGACGGAAATAAAGTGGAAACCGTGCTTATGGAATATCACCACGGAAACAGCATTTGTCTGTCTACTCAGGTAGGCTGCAAAATGGGCTGCAAATTCTGCGCTTCCACCAAGGCGGGCTTTGTGAGAAACCTTTTGCCGTCGGAAATACTGCTTCAAATTTACGAAACCGAGTTAGACAGCGGCAGACAGGTGGATTCGGTTGTGCTTATGGGAATAGGCGAGCCGCTGGATAATTTTGACAACGTAATATGCTTTTTAAATATTCTGTCTGACAAAAACGGCAGGAATATGAGCCTTAGACATATATCCCTTTCTACCTGCGGATTGGTGGATAAGATTTACAAATTGGCGGAAATGAAGCTGGGGCTTACCCTTTCAATTTCTCTTCACGCACCAACCGATCAAAAGCGGAATATGATAATGCCCATAAATCAAAAATACCCCGTGAATCAGCTTATAAAAGCCTGCGACGATTATTTTAAAGCCACAGGCAGGCGAATCAGCTTTGAATTTTCCCTTATTAAAGGAGTTAACGACGATTTAAACACCGCAAAGGAGCTGATATGCCTTTTAAAGCCGTTGGGAGTGTGCCACGTAAATCTTATTCCAATAAACGAAATAAGAGAGGGCGATTACAAAAAAAGCGATTTTGTGGAGAGCTTTAAAAACGCACTTTTGGAGGGAGGACTGAACGCAACGGTAAGAAGAACCTTGGGTGCGGATATTGAAGCCGCCTGCGGTCAGCTTAGACGAGATAACATTTGAAAAGCCGATAAGGAGAAGCTATGATAAAGTTGGATAAGATTCTTATAGATAAGGAGCTTAAAAGCGATAGGGAAGCGGGCTTTGTTTTTTCCTATCAAAAGCTGTCAAACAGATTTATCAACCGACTTTTCAATCATTACTATATTGTGGAGCTGTGCGAGAATTTCTATGACTCCGAGCCTGATTTTGACGACGAAGAATTTAAAATGTATATGGATTACGGCGTAGTTACCAAAAGCTTGGGCGATATAACGGGACTTTCCTTTTGGGAGATGATTTCAAACGCAGATGAGATTGGGGAAAAGAAAGAAAAATTCACTTTCTCCCAAAAACCCCATACTATGTCCGAATTAAAGGCGGCGTATGATAAGGTTGTTCAAATGTATAAGGATTACGAGCCGAAAAGATTAACCTTTAATAATTGGCAGGAGCCTTATTTTGAAGGGAATTGGGGTATGAGCCAAAGATTTGTGGATAATTACGGCAGGAGAATTTTAAAGAATATTCGCAGCTGTCCCTTGTCCGCAAAAGGAAGGCTGTTTGCAGGCAAAAATGACGGTCAGATCAGAATATATTTTTACGGAAGAGATTTTTTACAGCTTGATTATTGGTTTATTTTTGAAAAAAGAAAGAAAAGATTAAGGTAGCGCCCCGCAATTATTGCAAATTGTGTGGAGTAAGCTGAAAATAACGCTTAATACTAAGGAGAAAATAAATTGAAATTCTTTTGCAAGACCGATATTGGTCTTATAAGAAATGAAAATCAGGACAGGGTTTGGGTAAGCTACTTGGGAGAACACGATGAAGCCGTTGTAATGGCGGTGTGCGACGGAATGGGCGGAGAAAACGCAGGCAGCGTGGCAAGCCAAATGACCATAGATTTGATTAAGGAAAGAATAACCGGCGGATTCAGATTAAGCAATAACCGAAATTTTATCCGAAATCTGCTGATAACCTCCGTTACCGCAGCCAACAGCCTTGTTTACGACAGAGCAAAGGCAGAGCCTGACAAAAAGGGTATGGGAACTACCTGTGTGGCGGCGATAATATACGACAACCGAGCGTACATAATTAACGTTGGGGACAGCAGATGCTATCATATTTTCGGCGAAAGTATGCAGCAGGTCACCAAGGATCACACTCAAATACGGCGGCTTATCGAGCAGGGAAAAATCACCGAGGAGGAAAGCAAAACCCACCCCCGCCGAAATTTTATCACCCGTGCGGTAGGTGCGTTAAGCGATATAACCCCCGACTACTTTGAAATAGATTTAGATGAAGGACAATATCTTCTGCTATGCTCCGACGGGCTTCACGGTTACGGAGATGATGCGGAAATAGCAGGCATAATAATCAACAATCCTGTTTCCAAATGCTGTGATTTGCTGATAGATTATGCGCTTGCCAACGGCGGAAGGGATAACGTTACCGTGGCACTGGCTAAATGCTGAGATTGTGGTTTTAATGTACAGCTAATACATATAATACAGATAATACAGATAATTAAAATATACGCTTCCCGCCGCACAAGAAGCATATATTTTCAGATGTAGTAAACGACAATTTCATTTGGCGTTTACTATTTGCCGATACGCACGGAGTGAGCAAAGCGAACGTATGTGCGAGGCATTTAAAATAAGACTTTATAGTGAATGTCAAATTATATTTGAGGTTCACTATAAACACGCTAAAAAACAACAGTGCGGAGAAATGGCGGATATGTGTATGGACAATAATATCGGAAAAAAGCTTGACGGCAGATACGAGCTGATAGAGCTTATCGGTGTTGGGGGAATGGCAGATATATATAAAGCCCGAGATATAACCGAGGATAGAATTGTCGCTGTTAAAATTCTCAAAAACGAGTATGTGGGCAGCGAGGATTTTATCCGCAGATTCAGAAATGAATCCAAGGCGATTGCCCTCCTTTCTCACCCAAACATTGTAAAGATATACGACGTGGGCTTTACGGAAAAGCTCCAATTCATTGTAATGGAGTATATCGACGGCATAACCTTAACCGATTATATCGCTAAGGAGGGCGTTTTAAAGTGGAAGGACGTGGTATCCTTCACTCTGCAAATCTTAAAAGCACTTCAGCACGCCCACGACAGAGGAATTGTTCACCGTGACATTAAGCCGCAAAACGTTATGCTGCTTTCAGACGGCACAATAAAGGTGATGGATTTCGGCATTGCCCGTTTTAACAGAGAAACCGACAAAACCGTTTCCGAAAAAGCAATCGGCTCGGTGCATTACATCAGCCCCGAACAGGCGAAAGGGGACGTTACCGACGAGCGCAGCGATATTTATTCCTTGGGCGTTATGATGTATGAAATGCTGACGGGAAAAAAGCCTTTTGACGGCAACGATCCCATTGCTATCGCACTTTTGCATATGCAGTCCACACCGAAGAAAATGTCCGAAATAAATAATTCGATTCCCGAAGGCTTGGAGGAAATTACGGAAAAGGCAATGCAGAAGGAGCCTTCAAAGCGTTATCAGACCGCAGGCGAAATGATGAAGGATATTGAAGAATTTAAGCAAAACCCAAGTATTGTCTTTGAATATAAATATTTTTCGGCAGACGGCACTACCAAGTATTTTGACAAGGTAACGCCTGATACAAAGCAGGCAAAAAATTCTCCCGCCGAAAAAAGCGGCGAAATAAAAAAAGGCTATGCTATCTCCGACATCGATAATTCAAGCGAGGAGGGAGAGAACGGCGAGGAGGCAGATTACGAGGACGACGAGGTCGCTCCCCGCCGCTCTCCACTGCTTTCCATATTATTTGCGGCTACTGCGGTATTCGTTATTGTGGCGGCAATAGTGGTTTATAAGTTGGTAAGCGATACTGTTGGCGGAAATCCCAATGTTCCCGGACCAAGTCAGCAGATTTCAAAAGAAGTTACCGTTCCCACATTTATGGGTATGACCGAGGATCAGGTTAAGGAACAGTACGGCGATCAGTTTAACCTTAGATTTACTCACGAAAACAGCACCGAACCGAAGGATCAGGTTATCAATCAAAGCATTGGAGCAGGCACTACAATTAAATCCACTCAGCAGATTTCTCTTACCATAAGCTTAGGACCTAAAATGGAGGAGATTGACGAGTTTAAGTCACGTCCCAAGGACGAGGCGGTAACACAGCTCAGAAATCAGGGCTTTGAAACAGAAGTGGTATGGGACGAGGACGAAACTATCCCCTACAGCTATGTAATTAGAACCGATCCTCCTGCAAGAGAAAGAGCTCAGGTGGGAACAAAGGTAATCATTTTTGTAAGTCAAGGTCCTTCTCCCACATTAACCTATGTTCCTGATTTCAAAGGACTTACCGAATACACCGCTCGCCAGAATGCGGAAAGAAACGATATTGTTCTGCTTGTGGAATACGGTCCCAGCCCCTCGGATAAGCCTGTAGACAAGGGAAAGGTCATCAGCCAAAGCATTGAACCAAATGAAAAGGTTGAGAAGCAAACCGTGGTAACCGTTATAGTTTCCAACGGCGAAATAGAAAACGTAGATAAGGAATATAACCTGAGCTTGGCTCTTTCGGGAAGCGCACAGGGAGAATTTGTATTCAGATACTATATCGACGGCATACTTGATCCGAATATGGTCGAAACCCGAAATATAGCATTAAGCAAGGAAATAAAGTGGACAATAAAGGGAAGCGGCGTTCAAACTGCAATCATTACGGTAGAAAATCCCGAAACAGGCGAAAGAAAGACGCTTATCGAGCTTGAAATAGACTTTACCAAAGATCCTATTGAAACAAATACGAAGGAGTTTAACGAAAATGTATTTTCCGACTTAACTCCTCAGGTTACAACCGCCGCCCATACCACTCCCGCACCCACTCTTCCGCCTGCAACCGAGCCTCCCGCTACTCAAACGCAGGCTCCTGCACCCTTGCCTACACTGCCGTCGGAAGTAACTCCTATCACAACTGCACCTTAACAAATTTAAGCTCAGCACGGCATTTTAAAATTTGTTACAATTATTTGAAATCAAGACGGTACAAAACAATATTAAATTCTATGGGAGCTGCAATATAGCGGCTCTCATAGTTTTAAATTCCGATTAAAAGACGATTGCAAACTGATTTTCAAGCTGATTTACAAGAGGTGAGAATTTGGAAGAAAAAAAGGCAAGAATATTAGGCGTGTCAAACGGCTTATATTCGGTGGAATATAAGGGAGAAATTATTCCCGCCAAATCAAGAGGAGTGTTTCGTCAAAAGGGCATAAAGCCTGTAACGGGAGATTATGTCAATCTTCTGCTTGAAGAAAATTCCGACGCCGTAATAATCGACATTATGCAGCGGAAAAACTACATAGTAAGACCTCCGCTTGCCAATTTGGATTTAGCTGTGTTAGTGGTTTCCTCCTGCGAGCCTAAGCCCAACGCCTTGATTTTGGATAAGCTTGCCGCCATATTTGAAAGCAAGCAAATAGAAACGGTGTTTGTTTTTACCAAAATCGACCGTGCGGACGCAGAGGCTTTTTCGCAAATTTACAACAGTATAGGCTACAAAACCTTTTTGGTGGATAATACCAACGGAAAAGGCGCAGATCAAGTTTCCCGCTATCTAAAAGGAAAAACCTCCGCCCTAATAGGCAACTCGGGAGTGGGAAAATCCAGCCTTATGAATTATATAGCTCCCGCAGTATTTCATAAGACTTGTGAAATCAGTAAAAAATTGGGAAGAGGAAAGCATACCACAAGAGAGGTTAAGCTGCATAAAACAGGGGATAACACATATATTGGGGATACTCCGGGCTTTTCTACCGTGGAGGTAAGCCGTTACGGTGAAATTCCTTCAAAAGAATTGGCGGAAAATTTCAGAGAATTCGGCGAGTATTTGGGAGGCTGCAAATTTAAAAACTGCGCCCATATCAAGGAGGACGGCTGTGTATTAAGGGCGGCGGCGGAGGAAGGAAAAATTTGCCCTTCAAGATATGAAAGCTATTGCAGAATTTACAGTGAAGCCGTAAGAGCTGAAAAAGAGGAGAAAACGAAATAAAGCAAATCTCGGTTCTTGTCTTGACATAAGAAATTTTTTGTGGTACTATAGAAATGTAAATCTTATTAAACATATCAAGTAACTATGATAAATAATATTTGCTTTTTTATAGCACACGAGGTGGTTTATGAAAATTTCTACTAAAGGCAGATACGCCGTGCGAATGATGATAGATATTGCGGAAAACGCAGGAGAGGGCAGCGTTTCTCTTAAAGAAATATCCAAGCGGCAGGATATTTCCATTAAGTATTTGGAGCAGATTGTAGGCTCGCTGACAAGGGCGGGAATGTTAAAAAGCATACGCGGAGCGGGAGGCGGATATATGCTTGCACGCTCTCCTCAAAAATACACTATCGGCGATATATTAAGGGTAACAGAGGGAGATCTGTCCCCCGTAGCCTGTTTATCCGCCGATGAAAACACCTGCCCCAGAGCTGAAGGCTGTAAATCTCTTGCTTTTTGGAAGGGACTGTACAAAGCCATAAACGACTATTTGGACAGCACCACTCTTGCAGATTTGGCAAATGAAAAATGGAACGAGTCGGACGCAGGAGAGTTTATCTAATTCTTGCTTATTTGAACACCGATACCCAACCGAAAACATACAAGCGTTGCAGTCCGATTTTCCCAATGCTGTGTTATTGTGCTTGTATTGCAAATCTTTGCTTGTTTTAAATTAAGAATTAGTATATAAAAAAGCCGAATTTACTGATTATACGGTAAATTGGGCTTTATATTTTTATTAGCCTTGTAAAAGCTTAATTTGATTCGTAATTGTCGGCAAAGCAAAAGCCGTCCTCCAAAAAGCGTATATCATAAATATCAAGCAAGGGAATACGCCTTTTGTCGGTGAAAATCAATGTAAGAGTTTCTTCTTCAATTCTGCGGAAGCTTCCTGTAATTGTTATATATTCTCCACCGCTTTTTAACTTGTCGGCGCAAAAGTAAACTGCCTCTATAAGCGGATTTTCATTGGTTTCCTTTAAAATGGCGATAATATTGTTCAGCCTGTCCTGCCTGTCGTCGTCCAATTCATATCTGCTGTCGGTAAGCCTCCCCTCCTCTCTCACCTTGTCGTCATAACCCGTAAGAGCGGCAAAGGGCGCAAATTGAGCCGCTCTGTTAATTCTTGACATTGGAGTATGCTTCTTGGAAATATGGGCGGGAAGATGAATTATATCATTGTAGGGATTGCTGTTTTCCTTCATTTTATCACCCGCTTTCAATAATCATTTTAAAATAGCAAGCAATTATTATAAGCTTAATATTTTGTCAAGGATAATGTCAAAAATACTCTTTAAGCCCTATGTCCTCCCACCTGTCCGTTTCTTTCAATGGCAGTTCCCCCTTCTTCAAAATTCATACCTTTAAGCACTGCGTTTTTGCCGTACTTCTTTTTTATGCCGATAACAGCCTTTTGCAGTGAATTTTCCTTTTGCGCTTCTTCTCTTTCCCGATTTAATTTTTCCTGTAAGGCTTCATAATCGGTGAAAAAATCAAGCTGGCTGTCCCCGTTGTCCTCAAAGGATTGGGGAATAAGGTTATTTGCGGCTATGCACATTCTGCGAACGGTAAGACTGCTGTCTGTTATGCTGTTGTAAAGCCTTACAACCGCCTCCGATATTTTTCTTGAGGAGGAGGTGTATTTTCCCAAATTTACCGAGCCGTGAGCGGATTTGGGTTTTGGTCTGCCGTAAGGATCGGTGGTTATCTTGCCGCTGTAGCTCTCTCTCTTTTTTGGATCGGTGAGATTTTCAATATCATAGCCTACCGACAATACCATTTGATTGGTCATAAGCCCTTTATCCACCATATCAAGCACTAACTGATCGGTCATTTCTTTTATTACTAACCTTGCCTTTTCAAAACAATATGGTTCTTTTAAAACCTGTCCCGAGCCTAAGCTGTTTGACTGAGGCTTATAGGCTTTAATATCCGATATGGTGCAGGGCTCGTATCCCCATGCGTGATCTATCAGCAATTCTGCGTTTACACCGAACATTTTATACAACAGCTCCTCGTTGTAAAAATCGTTTTTTCCTCCCAAGGAACAGCGGGCAATATCCCCCATAGTGTACAAGCCCTTTGATTCCAATTTTTCGCTGTACCCTCTGCCTATTCTCCAAAAATCGGTAAGGGGAGTGTGAGTCCACAGCTTTTCTCTGTATGACATTTCGTTCAGCTCCGCAATTCTCACTCCGTCCTTGTCAGGGGGCATATGCTTGGCGGTAATATCCATAGCGATTTTGCAAAGATAAAGATTTGTGCCTATTCCCCCGGTGGCGGTTATCCCCGTTCCTTTTAAAACCTCACGAATAAGCATTGCGGCAATATCGTGAGGCGAACGGTTATAGGTTCGCAGATAATTTGTAACGTCGATAAACACCTCGTCCACCGAATAAACGTGTATATCCTCGGGGGCAATATATTGTAAGTATATTCCGTAAATTTTGGAGCTTATCTCCATATATCTTGCCATTCGGGGAACAGCGGTAATATAATCCAACTCCAAAGAGGGATCTGCCAAAATTTGGGGATTCATATAAGACTTGCCGGTAAATTCGCCCCTCGGAGCGTTGGCTTTTCTAAGTGCGTTTACCTCCTTAACCCTGCCGATAACTTCAAAAAGCCTTGCTCTGCCGCTTATTCCATAGGATTTAAGAGAGGGGGATACCGCAAGGCAAATGGTTTTTTCCGTTCTGGATAAATCTGCCACCACCAAATTTGCGGCAAGAGGATCAAGTCCCCTGTCCACACATTCCACAGAGGCGTAAAAGGATTTTAAATCTATGGCAATATAATGCTTCATTTTGCTCACCTTATAATAATAAAAATATAAAATCTTCTATTGACATATTATTAAAAAACCTGTATAATAAATTCAATAAAGTTCTGCTAAGTTCTATAGAAATTATAGCATTATTCAGAAATAATGTCAATAAGTTCAGTGAACTTTGTAGAATTTTCCAAAAGTCTATGCAAAAAATCACAGCAAAATAACAGCATATAGTGTTTTTACTTTATTGAATTACAAATAACATTAAAAAAGCCGGAAAGAATATTAAAGGAGCAATTAAATGAAAACTTTTGGCGAAAAGGTAAAGGACGCAAGAGCGTCTTTGGGTTTGTCACAGCCGAAATTGGCGGAGCTTACGGGAGTTTCCGCAAGATCGGTTTTAGCGTATGAAAAAGACGAAAAAACGCCAAGGCAAAGCACATTGTTAAAGCTTGCCAAGGCGTTGGGAGTGTCGGTTAAATTTCTCACCTGTGATGAGTGTGAAGATCCTTTGGAGGATATTGAAAAGGACAATTACATAGAGCAGGCAAGGCAGCGTTATGGAGCAAAGGGCGCAAAGGACGCAGAGGAGCTGTTAAAGGACAATAAAGCCTTGTTTGCGGGCGGAGAGCTTTCTCAAGAACAAAAGGACGCATTTTTTGAAGCGGTGATGAAAGCCTATATCACTTGTAAAGAAGCGGCAAGGGAAAAATACGGAAAGTGATTCAGCTTGTCGAAAAAACGTCCCGCTTGTCGGTTTTCGCCAAGCTGACGCCGTTTTTGCCGGCTTGCCGCCAAAAACACAAATCGGCAAAACCTTGCTATGCCTCGACTTTGCGGCTGCGATCTTAATTTAGGAAAAACCTGACGGCTTTTCCCTAAGAGCTTTTTCCTTCCGAAAAAATTTACGCTTAGGCTTTTTTGACAACCTGAAACCTTTGGGGGTATTTTGTGTATAAAAATATAATAGAAACCGCAGAAAATATTGTAAATAAATACAAAGAGCGTGATCCATTCCGACTTTGCCGCAATATGGATATAATAATACTTTTTCAGCCTTTGGGAAAAGAAAAAGGCGCAATAAAGGGCTTTTATTTTGAAAGTCACAGAATAAGGACAATAACAGTAAATTCGGATTTATCGGAGGAGCTTCAGCGGATAATTACAGCTCACGAATTGGGACACGCCTTGCTTCATTGTACCGATGAAACACGCACATTTCACGAAACAGGCTTTTTTGACGATCATCTGCAAACCGAAAAGGAAGCCAATCTCTTTGCCGCAGAGCTGTTATTGTCCGACAAGGAAGTGCTGGACGCTTTAAATGAAAAGGACAGCTTTTTTTCAGCCGCTGCTTCTTTAAAAATTCCCTGTCAGCTGCTGGATTTTAAATTAAGAGTTATGAGGCAAAAAGGGTATAAAATATCCCCAACGCCAATTACGTCGGGGAATGGGTTTTTAAGTGAAATAACAAATGAATAAAAGTTATAAATACGTATAAAATGTTTTGCTTTCAAAATTGTAAAATCAGATTTAATAATAATGAGAATTAGAAAAAAGGCATACCTCGGCAGCAAAAAATCACATTATGATTATGGAAGCTGAGCCAATCTTACTATAAAGCTTCCAAAAAGACATTAGAAAAAATATTCACTGTTTCAGCAGAAAATATCAGCTTATCAAAAAAGCGGCAAGTTTTCCACACAAGCTGAAACGAGTATGTAAAAAAATTCATAAAAAATATCCCGCCAAAGTCACGGAAAAACGACTTTAGGCGGGACTATTCTTTTAATCCGAAAAACATATTGAGCTTTTTACAGCTCAATCTTATTGCGGAAAACTATTAAAGCAAGGTTTTGACAAGCTTAATTGGACTATGAATTTTGGCTGATTTTTATAATTGACATTAAATTTCCTTTATCATTGTTCTTTGCTTAGTCTAAGCCTTTCCCCTTCCCTTATTTTTTCGGGATAAGTCAATATCTGATCATTGTAATCTATTCCCGATATAATTTCCGTCTTGTCGGAAAGCTCGATTCCTGTAACAACATCCTTTCTTACCGAAAAGCCGTCCTTTATCACATAAACAAATTCCCCCTTTTCGTCCTGAGCAATAGCATTGTAGGGCAGCATTGACATTGTTTTTTCTTCACCTGTTTTAAGCCTTGCGCTTACCGAATAGCCGCTTTTTAAAACCGAGGTATCCCCCGATTCTATGGAAATTGTAACCTCCACTACCGTTTCGGGAAGGGAAGAAGCGGAAAGTGCGGCGGTATGAGCATTTTCGTCTATTTTGCAAACGCTTCCTTTAAATTCTCCGTCAGGCAGAGCTGCTCCCGACAGCAAGGCGGTCTGTCCTGTTTTTATCCTTGAAATATCCGCCTCTGCAACCGATACCACCGCAAACCAGCACTCTTTATTTTCCGCTTCCTTAATATTGCTTATTTCCTTTATTATTACACCCTTTGCCGATACGGAGGGGCAGTATTCATACTTTTCAAGAGCTGTGGTCTGCACAACGGGAACCATTCCCATAACCGCTTTGGGAACGGAAAAAGCCACATAACAGGAAACCGCCCCCAACAATACAATAATTCCGATTTTCAAAACAGAAAGCTTCACACTTTTTTTCATATAATATTCCCTTTCTTATTTTAATTTAAGTATTTTTAACAACAAAAGCTTTAGCCGATAATTCTGCCGTTTATTTACCAATAAGCAAATTATCTCTTTTCCGGATTAAACCGCTTTAGTATTTTGCCGAAAATTTAAAGGAATATTATAGAATATTTGAAAAAAACAGGAACAAAATATTTCTTGAAAACTTGGAATTATCAATATGGCAAAACAGTAAAAAAGGAGGCGATAATATTGAACTTTATACTGTGCAGCGAGAATTGCAAGCATCAAAAGGACGGCTACTGCTGCTTGGAGGAGTACGGACAAATAACCGATGTGACTTCTTCAACCTGCGCTTATTTTGATGAAAGAGATGAAAAAGCAGAAATTAAAGATAGTGAAAAGGAGAAGCATTACAATGATAAAGACAGAAAATCTCACTAAAATTTATTCGCCTATGGGAAAATATCCTGTAACCGCTTTGGACGGAGTTTCTCTTGAAGTGGCGGACGGGGAATTTTTGGCGGTGGTGGGCGCTTCAGGCTCGGGAAAAACAACGCTTATGAATATTATCGGCTGTCTTGACGTACCTACAAAGGGCAGATATTGTCTTGACGGAACAGATGTTTCCACTCTGGATTCAAAGGGACTGAGCAATGTTAGAAGCAGAAAAATTTCCTTTGTGTTTCAAGGCTTTAACCTTATACCTACATTAACCGCCGCCGAAAATGTGGAATTGCCGCTGATTTACAGAAGAATGCCCGCCGAACAGCGCAAGGAAACCGTAAAGCAGGCACTTGAAGCGGTGGGACTTGAAAAAAGAGCAAATCACCTTCCTTTGGAATTGTCGGGAGGACAGCAGCAGAGAGTGGCTATTGCAAGAGCCTTTGCCTCCGACGCACCGCTGATTTTGGCAGACGAGCCCTGCGGAAATTTGGACAGCAAGGCGGGAGAAACGGTAATGGAAATGCTGCACAGAATGAACGGATTAGGCAAGACCATAATACTGATAACCCACGACAATAAAGCCGCCAAAACCGCCCACAGACAAGTCAGAATCTCAGACGGACGGCTGGTTGTATAATTGGCTGTTTAATAGAGAAAACGCAGAAAATATTTGCAATACAATAAAACCGCCAAGCCGCCCACAGACAAGTTAGAAGCTTATACGAACGGTTGGTTGTTTAATAGAAAATCTGCTGAAAATCAGCGAGGAAAATTTAGCAGCTTGTTTAAGCCGCACTTTAAAAATATCAAAAATATCAATTCAAAAGTTAAAACATCAAATCAAAAGAGGTTATTATGTTGCATTTTCATTTACCCGGAATAATAAAAAGCATAAAAAGAAGCGGAGGGCGTTCTCTGCTTACCGTTTGCAGCGTGGCTGTGGGAGTATTTGCGGTGGTGGTGATTTCGGGAATAGGCTCGGTAGGCTCTGAACAAATAAATTCCACAATGGTAACTATGGGAATAAATTCCGCTATGGTTCAAGCCGCCGACAAAAACAGTACCGTCAAGCTGAACTTTGAGGACGTATCCGCCTTTCAGCGGCTTGAGGGAGTGGATAAGGCTATGCCCTTAATGGCGGCTATGAGCCAGTCCGTTATTTTGGAGGAGTGCGTAAATTGCTATGCTTGGGGAGTGGATAAGGACGCAAAGGATATAATTTCCATAGAGGCAATTCATGGCAGGCTGATTGACAACCGAGATTTGGAAAACCGCTCCTACGTTTGCGTTATAGACGAGGATATTGCCAAAAAAACCTATGGAAGAAGCAATATAGTGGGAAAGAATATTAAGCTGCTGTTAAGCGGCAGATATTATGATTTTAAGATAGTCGGAATTGCCAAATCGGGAATAACGGGGCTTCAAAGTATGATGGCGGGGATTATACCCGACTTTGCCTATATTCCGTACACCACTATGCAGGATATTACGGGAAAAACAGCGTTTGACAAAATCGCCCTTTTGCTTGACAAAAACAGCGCAGACGAAAATCTCACCCAAACTCTGTCAGATGAAATAAACGCTCTTAAAAACAGCAAGGGAGAATTGGTTATCAACAACTTTCAAAGTCAAAAGGGACAGCTTACCGATATTTTAAATGTGATAACCACCGTGCTGTCCTTAATAGCGGGAATTAGCCTTATAGTGTCGGGAATAACGGTAATGACCACAATGCTTGTAAGCGTGGGAGAAAGAAAGCGGGAAATCGGAATTAAAAAATCAATCGGCGCAAAAAGCTCGGCAATAATGGGAGAGTTCCTTTGGGAAAGTGTTCTGCTAACCGCATTGGGAAGTCTTATGGGAATAGCGGCGGGTCTGCTGTGCTGTACAATAGGCTGTTTTGCCTTATCAGTTCCCTTTGCCGTCCCCGTAAATGCTATAACCCTTTCCTTTGCTTTTTCCGTTTTTATGGGAGGAATATTCGGCGTATATCCTGCGGGAAAAGCTGCGGGATTAAAGCCTATTGAAGCGTTGAGAGGGTGATGCCGTATATCTCAATCTGAGTATGGAAAGAATTAAAAATACAGACAAATTTCACTGCGGATTGGCAATTTGCGTTTAAGCGGCAATCGAGAATTTAATGTTTACTATAAATTTAAAAATACTCGAATAAAAAAATCAGCATATGGAAAATATCTCATTACAACGTTTTCCATATGCCGATTAAATTATTATATTTGTTGATTACAATTTTTTCGATCAGCAGCAATAGAATTTGAAAAAATCTTATTATACAAATAAACAATAATCAAATTATCTTTTCGTTTGACATTTTGAAATTAAGTGATATAATAAACTAATAGAATAAACAAAATAACAAAATCAAGGAGAAGGTTCGCAAAACGAACTTAAAAACAGCTATGGAAATGCCTTTTCGTCCCAACGAGGGAAAAAATCTCACTATTGATACCGATTGGGGTACATATGCACGTTTTCCCATAAAAACCCACGTGGTTATGAAGGAAGACGTAATGAACGATATTTTGGACAAGTATGTTATGGACTATCTCGAGGAGGGGGATATGATTTTCATCTCCGAAAAGATAGTGGCAATAACTCAGGGCAGAGCTTTTAAAGTAAGCGACATCAAGGTAAGCCGACTTGCAAAATTTCTTGTAAAGTTTGTTTACAAATCCGATGCGGGAATAGGTATCGGCGCTCCCTCAACCATGGAGCTTTGTTTAAGGGACTGCGGAAGAATTAAGGTGCTTTTCGCCGCCATTATTGCGGGAATATGCAAGCTTTTCGGCAAAAGAGGCGTGTTTTACAACATCTTGGGTATGAAAGCAAGGGCTATTGACGGACCCAGCGAATTCAACGTGCCGCCCTACAACAATTATGCAAAATTAGCCCCCTTAGATCCCGACGGAGCGGCGGAAAAAATGAAGGAACACGCTCACGTCGACGTGGTTATTGTGGACGCCAACGATTTAGGCTGCAACATTTTGGGAAAGAGCAGCAAGGATTTGCCCGACAAATTCTGCGAGCAGCTTTACCGTGACAACCCTCACGATCAGGGATTTCGACAAACTCCCCTTGCCATAGTTCGCAAGGTCGAAAAGTTAGAGGGAAAGGATAAGGATTTGGCGGATATGGAAAGAGCAAGATTTGACGCAGACAAGGAAGAAGCGGATAAAAAACAATAATATATTTAGGTTTTTGTGATTTCCAAATTTAGAATATTATCGTTTATCTGATTAAAAAATTTCTGTAAACGCTTTATTTCTGTAAACGCCTTAAATAATAAAGAATAAAAACTAAAAACCGCCTGCTATTTTAAAACAGGCGGTTTTTATAAAATTTTTCAGGGGAGGGAAAAGAAAATTACTTTTTAAGAAGCTCGGCGATAAAGATAGCCTTGTTTAAATCGCCTCTGTAAATAAATGCTCCCGATTTAGCTGCGGCAATGTAGTCATAATTGCCTGCGGCGATTTTCTTTATTTCTTCCGAATTGGTTTCAACTATGCCGTCTGCAAGATAGTAATCGGACTGCATAACCTGCTTATCCTCGTCGGGATTAGCCTTAACCGCAATATAAAACGTTCCTGCGTCGCTGACGTTAACTTGAATAGCGATTGCAAAAGGAATTTTGTCAACTTTTTTCTTTTCGATATTCTTCCATACAGCGGTTGTCAAAACATCGAGAGGGGACAATTCAACTTGTGGTGCTGCCTTTTTAGCAGGCGCTTTTTTTGCGGGAGCTGCCTTTTTTACAGGAGCTGCTTTTTTTGCGGGAGCTGCTTTCTTTGCGGGAGCTGCTTTTTTCTCTGTAGTCTTTTTTGCTGTAGCAGCTGCTTTGCTTTCTGCTTTATCAGCAGACTTTAAGATTTTGTCTTCAGCCATTGTAATTTTATATCCTTTCATTTCCGCACTAAGGCAGATATATTACTTCTAATATAATAACACATTTTAAATAATTTTTCAAGTGGAATAGCTTACAAATATTGAAATAAAGCCGTTATATGAAATTTTTCGTCGATTTGAATAAAAAACTAAGGCAACATCAGCTGCAAACACTATATTTTTTGTTTATTTTGACCATATGCAACTGTATTTAGTATGAACAGTTTTTTAAGCTGTGCTTTAAGAAATTTTGCGGAATTCTTAATTATGCTTATTTTGATATGGACAAAATATTCAGTTGTCTAAGCATATTTTGAATTGCATTAAAATATTACAGATTGCCGAAAAATCCTAATCTTAAGTTTTTCGGGCTGATTACTGTTTTTCGGAATTCTTAAAGGCAGAGGTTTTAATAATCACAGTAGTCACTGCTCCCACAACCAAGGTAATGATAACCGGCAGCCATGAAAAAATGTCTGTTCTTGTAATGGCGGTTATATCAAAGCCCTCCTCTGTTTGTATCATTCCAAAAATAAATAAAAAGCTGAGAACTACCGCTAAAGCAATGGGTAAGAAAGTCGCCAATGTTTTTGCGGATTTTGTGTCCAAGGGAACACGCTTGATATTTTCCGAGGTTAAGGTGAACGCCTTTCCCGCATAGTATGCGCCGACTACGGTGATAATAGTTTCGGGAATCATATAAGCAGAGTTGTATGCAAGGGAATACAGCAGTCCATCGGTTGTGGGAATGGAAACTCCCTCCCAAACCGTACAGCCTGAAATTACATGGCATATGTATCGGAGAACGCATACTAAAAGCGCACCTGCCGCAATAGAAACGCCTTGATCCTTTATCTTGCCTTTGAATATTCCCCCAAGTCCCATTACGGAGAAAGCGACAACATAATCAAGCATTATAATGGCGACAACTGCGCCTGCGCTTGTGGCGTATGTGAGATTTTTCATACCCATAAGCATTTGCAAAAGGCTTGCCGCAAATCCCGCAAGCAGTCCCCAAGGAACATTATAGCGGTAAGCGATAACAATTACAGGCAGCATACTGAACACTGTTACCGATCCGCCAAAGGGCATATCGATAATCTTAAGCATACTTAGGATAAAGCCTAACGCAATCATTATTGCCGTTTCTGTAAGACGTAAAGATTTTTTCATTTTATTAACTTCCTTTTTTATTATTTACAGTTTTGCCAATAAAAAATCCTTGCTTAAAGCGTTTTAAACGCCATAAACAAGGAAGCCTTTGATAACAACCCCAAGCATATGGGAAAAATTGCAATAAAAAAATCCCCCGACATATGCTCAGAGAGGAGGTATTTCAAATACAAATCTATTTTTCCTGCTTTTCCTACGCCGGCATTATCCGGATCAGGTCAATAGGTCGAAACGTCAATTCGTTTCCTCTCAGCCGACATATCAGCTCCCTGCGATTTTATATTTTAACACTTTTTATTTTTATTGTCAATATAAATCCTTAAAAACTTGCAGGATTTTTCAAAAAATGTCATTAAACCATTGACAAAGGGAATTTTTGGTGATATAATATGCAAAGATAGAGTATGGTAAGACTGAGTTTTGGCTCGGTCTTAAATTCTTATTTGGGATAATATACCGCTGCAAAGATGTCCCCCGCCTCTAAGGCGACGGGCTCCATCTTAGGTTCAGCGGGGGTAAAATCCCCCAGTGAACCTCAAAATTGCTTTGCAATTTCGGCAGCTTGTTTAAGCTGCGCTTTAAAAACTGTGTTTACGTTACAGCTAATAACAGGATAGAGATAAGCTGCGCTTATTATCCTTATTTTCACTTTCTATTAGAGGTATATATGGCGAAAGAAAAAGGCGGAAAAAAAGCGTTAGCGCCTAAAATAGAAGAGCAGGCGGAAAAGTTGGCTCAACCGATTATAGAAAAAGCGGGCTGCAAGCTGTGGGACGTGTGCTTTGAAAAAGAGGGCGCAATGTGGTATTTGAGAGTTCTTTTTGACAGCGCAGACGATAAAGAAGGACTTGACAGCGACAGATGCGAGGAAATCTCCAAGCCCATAAACGAATTGTTTGATAAGCAAAGCTTTATAGAGCAGGTGGATATTCTTGAAATAGGCACTCCGGGAATTTACAAAAAGCTGAGAAAAAAAGAACATTTTTTAAGCTGCATTGGAAAAAGAGTAACCGCTCTTGCAAAGACGGAAAAGGGCGAAGAATTTATTTCGGGCTATCTCAGAGCATACGACGAGGAAAAGGGAGAGATCCTGCTTGAAACCCCGCAAAACCGCAATGTTGCATTAAAGCTCAGCAAATGTGGCAAGGTTAATTTGGACGAGGAAACCGACGAATATGAAAACTTGGATTCGGATCAATCAGTTTGGCAGGAGGAAGAAACCGAAGCTTTTACTGAACAGACTTTAAAAACAGATACGGAATAAATCGACTGTGAAATAAACTATAAAAACGGTACAGGCTATGAAATCAAAAAATAGTCCTGCAATTTATTAAATACAATAAACCAATAATGCAGAAAAACAGGAGGACGGAAAATGGCTGCAAAAAAGAAAGACAATGAAAATGAAATCAGCTTTAGCCAAGCGTTAAGCGCACTTGCTAAAGATAAGGATATAGATCCGGAAGTGCTTTTTGAAAGGATTCAGGCTGCGGTAAGCATTGCAGTAAAAAAAGCGTACCCCAAAAGCGAAAATATCAAATATGAAATAGAAGAGGGTACGGGCGAATTTAAGGTTTATATTGTTAAAAGAGTTGTGGACGAGGTAGCAGACGAAGCCAACGAAATGACGGAGGAACAGGCAAAGAAATACGACCCGAAAGTTAAAGTCGGGGATCAGTGCCTTATTCCCGTAGATACCAAGCATATAGGACGAATTGCGGCGCAGACGGGCAAGCAGGTCATAAGGCAGAACATTAAAGACGTAGAGCGCAGCAAGCTTATCGAGCAATGGGGCGGACTTCAAAACGAAGCTGTTGCCGCTAAGGTATTGAGAGTTGAGCCGGGTACGGGAAACGCAATAGTAGAGCTTCAGGGTAACGAAGTGCCTTTGTTCCGCAGCGAGCAGCTCCCCAACGACGATATAAAGGCTAACGATGTGATTAAGGTTTATGTAAGCGGCGCATCTCCCGCAGATAAACGCCCAATGCTTAAAATCAGCAGAACTCACCGTGATCTTATAAAAAGACTTTTCGAGCTTGAAGTTCCCGAAATTCGTGACGGCACGGTGGAGATAAAGTCAATAAGCCGTGAGGCGGGACAGCGCAGCAAAATGGCTGTTATAAGCAGCAATCCCGACGTTGACGCCTTGGGAGCCTGCATCGGTCCTCAAAGAAGCAGAGTTTCAAGCATAAGTCAGGAGCTTAAAGGCGAGAAAATAGATATTGTCATATACAGCGACGATCCTGTGGAGTTTATCAAACAGGCGTTAAGACCCGCCGAGGTTTTAAGCGTGGAAATCCCCGACGAAAACACAAAGTCGTGCAGCGTGGTTGTTCCGGACAATCAGCTTTCTCTTGCTATAGGCAATAAGGGACTTAACGCAAAATTGGCGGCACGTCTTACGGGCTATAAAATTGATATTAAACCCGAAAGCGGATTTTTTGAAGGCTGATTTGGAATATCCCGCATATCTTGATAGTTTGTGATTTTATAATAACAAAAAATATGCTTAATAATATGCGGATAAATCAAAAATAACAAGCGAAAAGGACGGCAAAACGTGGGAAAAACCGAACCTCTGAGAAAATGTATAGGCTGCGAAGAAATGATAGGAAAAAAAGGCTTGCTGAGAATAGTTAAGGACAAGGACAACAACTTTTTCCTTGATCCCACAGGCAAAAAAAACGGCAGAGGAGCGTATATCTGCAACGATATAAAATGCTTTGAAGCGGCAAGAAAAAAGAAAGCCTTTGAGCGTTCCTTTAAATGCAAAATTCCCGATGAAATTTTTGAGAAGTTAAAATATCAAATCGAGAATGGGAATGAGGAAAGCGGCACAAATTCCAAATCAAAGGAAAGCCGGGAAGAAACAAGCTTGCAGGCTAAAAAAAATCTCAATAACGATTTGACAACGGAAAAATCTCAAAAGCCCGATGATTCAAGCAAAGCAAATTCGGAAAAAGCCGAAATCAAAAAGCCTCCTTCATCAAAGAAAGCAAAGAAAAAGGAGGGCGGCTGATGAATAATTCGGCTATTTCAAATATCTCAACATTGGGACTTATATTGAAATCGGGAAATATGGTGTACGGGTTCGATTCGGTAAAGGAAGAAATAGAGAAGAAAAATCCTAAGTTAGCGGGAGTTATTCTCGCTTCAGATCTTTCAGCAAAAAGCAAAAAGGAAACGGAATATGTAAGAGATAAATTTCTTCCTCGGCTTGAATTGGTTACCGTTGCTTGGGATATGGAGCAAATCGGAAAAGTGATTGGAAAGAAAACGGGAATAATAGCCGTTTTGGATCAGGGCTTATGGAAAAGCTTGTTACGTTGATTTTAATTTTAAGCATTAAATATTTCGCATTGGATTAAAGCGCTGAAATAAAGTTAAACGCTGTTTCAACGCATAAAACATAAAAAAATACTTACCAATAAATTTGGGGGAAACTGAATGGAAAGCAATTCTAAAGTAAAAATCAGAGATTTTGCAAAGGATTTGAAGGTGGAACCTTCCGACCTTATCAACATTGTCAATAATTATTTGGATTCCGACAAAAAGGTTGGAGGAAGCCTTAGCGGCGCAGAATTAGACATAGTTCTTGAAAAGCTTACGCAGGATAATCAGGTGGCAAGCTTTGACAGCTATATCGAAGCGGGGGAGAAAAAGCGCAGAGAGGAAAAAGAAAAGGCGGAGCAAGCTGCATTAGAGGTGAAAAAGGCAGAGGAAGAAAAGAAAAAGGCGGAGGAAGAAAAGAAAAAAGCGGAGGAAGCCAAGAAAAAGGCGGAACAAGCCGCAATAGAAGCAAAGAAAGCGGAAGAAGCCAAGAAAGCTCAGCAAGAGAAAAAAGCTAAAGCCGCCGAAGCTGCAAAAAAGGCTCAGGAGGTTAAGAAGCCCGAGCCTGTTAAGCAGCAGGCAAGCCAAAGCAAGAATCGGGATAAAACGGACACTAAGCCGCAAAAGCAGGATAAGCCCGACGCCGTAAAGCAAAATCCTCAGAATAATCCCAAGCCTTCCGCAGATAATACTCCTAAAGCCGCAAATCAAAACAAGCCCGAAAAAACAAAGCTGCCGAAAATTCCCCCCAAGCAGACCGCTGCAAAGGTTGATATTTCAACTATAAAAACCAACGAGCCTCCCGTTGCCAAAAAGAAGGAAAAGGGCGAGGGAACTGTTCAAAGACACGGAGAACAGGTTACAAAGCACGTTGACACAAGAGGAAGCTATGTGGATTTGGATAAGTACAACGAAAAGTACGAAAGCATAGCGACCCAGTCCTCAAAACGAGGCGGAGATTTAACGGGCAGAAAGCAGAAGCTGAGCCAAAAGAGCCAGCAGAAAAAGGGACAGTACAACAAAAATGTCCGTGAAACAGAGGCTCAGAAGCTGAAGCGCTTGGAGCTTGAAAGAGCGAGAAAGCAGCAGCTAAAGGTTCAAATCCCCGACGAGATCGTTGTAAGCGAGCTTGCCTCAAGGCTTAAAGTAAACGCCACAGAGGTAATAAAGCAGCTGATGAAATTGGGCGAGATGTGTACCATAAATCAGGTTATCGACTTTGACACCGCAGCCTTGGTAGCTGACGAATTGGGCGCAAAGGTGGAAAAAGAGGTAATTGTCACCATTGAGGAAAGATTGTTCGACGAGGAGGAGGACAAGGACGAAAACCTTGAACCCCGCAGTCCCGTTGTTGTTGTTATGGGACACGTTGACCACGGCAAGACCTCAATTCTCGACTATATCAGAAACGCTCACGTTGCAGCAGGGGAAGCGGGCGGAATTACCCAGCATATCGGCGCATACCGTGTTACCGCAGGAGGAAAGGACATCACCTTCCTTGATACTCCGGGACACGAAGCCTTTACCGCTATGCGTGCAAGAGGCGCACAGATTACCGATATTGCCATATTGGTTGTTGCTGCCGACGACGGAATTATGCCCCAGACCGTTGAGGCTATTCATCACGCAAAGGATGCGGGAGTAAGCATAATAGTAGCGATAAATAAAATAGATAAGCCCGGCGCAAATGTGGAAAGAATCAAGCAGACCTTGACGGAATACGAGCTTGTCTGCGAGGAGTGGGGCGGCGACACCATATGTGTTCCCGTTTCCGCAAAGACAGGCGAGGGAATGGATAACCTGCTTGAAATGGTAAATCTTACCGCAGACGTTATGGAGCTGAAAGCAAATCCCAACCGTCTTGCAAAAGGCGCAGTTGTGGAAGCAAGGCTTGACAAGGGCAAAGGACCTATCGCAACGCTTTTGGTGCAAAACGGCACTCTTCATTCAGGCGATATTATTATTGCGGGAACATCGGTAGGACACGTTCGTGTAATGCGTGACGATAAGGGACGCACCATAAAGGAGGCAGGACCCAGCGTTCCCGTGGAGGTAATGGGACTTGGCGAAGTGCCTTCCGCAGGCGATACCTTTGCGGTGGTTGAAGATGAAAAGCTTGCAAGAGAATTGGTTGAAAAGCGCAAGTACGAGGAAAAGGAAGCTCAGTTCAGCCTTTATAAAAAGGTAACTCTCGACAACCTGTTCGATCAGATAGAAGAGGGCGAGATGAAGGAGCTGCGCATTATTGTCAAGGCAGACGTGCAAGGCTCTGTGGAGGCGGTAAAGCAGTCCTTGGAAAAGCTCTCCAACAACGAGGTAAGAGTTAGGGTTATTCACGGCGGAGTAGGCGCAGTAAGTGAAAGCGACGTTATGCTTGCAAGCGCATCAAACGCAATAATAGTAGGCTTTAATGTAAGACCCAATCCTGCTGCCGAGGAAAACGCAAAGCGTGACGGCGTGGATTTGAGAATGTACAGAATAATCTATGACGCAATAGAAGAAATTCAAACCGCTATGAAGGGTATGTTAGCTCCCAAATACAGAGAGGTAATGCTTGGAAAGGCAGAGGTGAGAATGACCTACAAGATTACCGGAGTAGGCGCAGTTGCAGGCTGTTATGTTCTTGACGGAAAATTGCAGAGAAGCGCTATGATAAGAGTTGTACGCGACGGAATAATTGTTGCCGACGACAAGATAGCGGGACTGAAGCGATTTAAGGACGATGCAAAGGAAGTGGCGCAAGGCTTTGAATGCGGCGTATCTCTTGAAAAGTTCAGTGATCTTAAAGAGGGCGACATTTTTGAGTGCTATTATATGGAAGAGTACAGAGATTGATTGTTTATTTGAATTAAGGAGCGTTTATTATGGCTAATCATAACTTGGGACGGCTTGCCGAGGATATTAAAAGAGAGATTTCGGTGGCTATGACCCAGCTTACCGACAGACGTGTTTCAGGCGCATCGGAAAGCTTGGTAACGGTAACCCACGTGGATTTAACCTCGGATTTAAGCTACTGCAAAATATATGTAAGCATTATGGGCGACCATGAAAAGAAAGAGGAGATAATAAACGTTTTACAAAAGGCAGAAGGCTTTTTCAAAAAGAAAATCAACGCAAGAATTAAAATGAGGAAAATCCCAGAATTGATTTTTACAGCTGATAATTCCTTGGATTATTATGAAAAGATAGATAAAATTATCAGCAGCTTACCGCCCGTTAAAAATGATCCCGATTCGGATACGGAATCGGATAACAATGCTGAATAATTGCAGCTTTTGTATTTGTCTTATGATCTTACGGTATTAAAAACATCATAAAGGGCAAGAAAGGCGGAAATATGAACAAGGCTACCAACATAAGTTTAGAAGAAGCGGCAAGGTTTTTGCTTGATAACGACGATTTTCTTATAATTTCCCACGCAAATCCCGACGGCGACACCTTCGGCTGTTCATACGGACTTTGCAGTGCATTGCAGAAATTGGAAAAAAGAGCTAAAATAGCCTGCGCCGACCCGCTGCCTAAAAACTTTTTCCATTTGCCGAAGGCTGTAGAAATTCAGGAGTTTGAAGAAAAAACCGTAGTTTCGGTAGATATTGCGGACAAATCGCTTATGGGAAAATTGGAAAAGGTGTACGGCGACAAGGTGGATTTGGCAATAGATCACCATATGTCCCACGTTCCTTTTGCAAAAAGGAGATATGTAAGGGACGAGGCTGCCGCCTGCTGTGAAGTTGTATATGATTTGGTAAAGCTTTTGGGGGTAAAAATCGACTCGGTTTTGGCGCAGTGCTTATACACGGGAATTGCCACCGATACAGGCTGTTTTAAATTTTCCAACACCACAAAGGAATCCCACGATAAAGCGGGAGAGCTTATGGAATACGGTTTTGACTGTGCAACACTTAACTACCGTCTTTTTGATATGAAGTCAAGAGCAAGAATAAAATTGGAACAGTACGTTTTGCAGCATTTGGATTTTTTTGCGGACGGAAAAGGCGCAGTTGTAGCGTTAAGCAAGCAGCTTTTGGACTCGGTGGACAGCGAGGATATAAACGGGATTTCCGCCATTCCCCGCACAATAGAGGGCGTGGAAGTGGGTATTGTAATCAAAGAAAAAGAGGACTGCTGGAAAGCCTCTTTCAGATCTCTTAAAACCGACGTTCAAACAATATGCAAAAAGTTTGGCGGCGGCGGACATCTTAATGCGGCAGGCTGTTCTTTTAAAAATATGAAGATTGAGGATATTGTTGACGCAATTAAAAAAGCGGTGGAGGAGCAGCTGACACAACAGTCATAAAACAGTGCCGCAGGAATATTGCGAATTATAACCTCAAATAAAGAGGGCAGAAAATGAATGGTGTAATTTGTATTTATAAAGAAAAGGGAATGACCTCTTTTGACGTCGTAGCTAAGATAAAGCGGCTGTTCGGCACTAAAAAGGTGGGACACGGCGGTACGCTTGATCCTATGGCGGAGGGAGTTTTGCCTGTTTTTATAGGTAACGCCACAAAAGCCGCAGATTTTTGCCCCGACAGCACAAAACAGTATTTGGCGGGATTTCAGTTTGGAATTACCACGGACACGCAGGATATTACGGGAAATATTATATCGGACAGCGGAGCATATGTCAGCCGAAATAAAATGCCTATGATAGAAAGAATGTTTACGGGACAGCTTAAACAAGTCCCCCCAATGTATTCGGCGGTAAAGGTAAACGGACAAAAGCTGTACGATTTGGCGAGAAAAGGGGAAACGGTAGAGAGAAAGCCTCGAAGCATAACCGTTTATGAGCTGAAAATACAAAATTATGAGGACAATCGGGGAAGTATGCTTGTAACCTGCTCCAAAGGCACTTACATACGCACTCTTATCAATGATATAGGCGAGCAGTTAGGCGTCGGCGGGGTTATGACCAGTCTTGTAAGGTTAAAATCAGGTTCTTTTACCATAGAAAACAGCTTTCGTCTTTCCGAATTGGAGGGAAGAACCCCCCAGGAGCTTTCCGAACTGCTGATTCCCTTGGAAAAGCTGTACGAAAATCTTCCCAAAGCGCATCTTGATGAAGAACAGACAAGGCTTTTCAGAAACGGCGCAGAGCTTGACGCAGACAGAATAAAATTTGACAGAATTTATAATTTGGGATATTATATAGAGGGCAGCGACGGCGTATTTTTGGGACTTGGCAAAATTGATCCCAACCACACTTTGAAGGTGTTGAGAAGATTTAACACCGTTTCCGACGAGGAAAAGCCCATTAACGGCGAAGCTACCGATAAACAAGCCTCGGAATCAACTGATACGCTGACATCGCCCAACAATGAAACCGATAATCCGCAAGCAAATAAAAATGAAAATGCAGCTGATAATACAAGTGCAGGAGGAAACAACAATGAATAAAGATACTATTAAATTAGCTTTGTCGATTTTACAGCTCATTCTTTCGGTGGTTACCTTGGTATTTTGCATAACGCGTTTTATAAATTCCTTTGACGGCTGCTGCGACGACGGCTGTTTAAAATGCTGCGGTAAAGATAAGGACGATTAAGGCTTGCACTATGAAGGATATAACGGAAAAGGGCTGCGGAGAAGCAACCGCAGTTGCTCTCGGGTTTTTTGACGGCTTGCACTTAGGACATATTGAGGTAATAAAAAAATCGCTTACAAAGGCGTTATATAATAATCTTAAGTCGGTGATTTTTACCTTTAACAACAACACAATGCTGCCTAAATTTAAAACAAGGCAGAACATTATCTCCTATGATTTAAAAACCCATTTGTTGGAAAGCATAGGCACAGATTATATTTTTGCTCCCGATTTTGCGGATATAAAGGATTTGTCGCCTGAGGGATTCGTAAAAGCAATACTTGTGAAAAAGCTTAATGCGGCATATGTTTCCTGCGGCTACGATTTTCGCTTTGCAAAAGGCGGAAAGGCTACTGCTGAGGATTTAAAAGAGATTTGCGGCAGGGAGGGAATAGAGGTTTGCATTGTTCCCGCAGTCACCTTGGACGGAGCGGCGGTAAGCTCCACGGTTATCAGAGAGCTTATAAAAAAAGGCGATGTAAAAAGGGCAAACGAGTTTTTAGGCTATGAGCTTACATATTGCTTAAAGGTGATAGAGGGTAAGCAAAACGGCAGAAAAATAGGTTTTCCCACCATAAATCAGGTTATCCCAAGCGGTATGGTTATTCCTAAATTCGGAGTTTACAAAAGCTGGACGGAAATAGACGGTCACCACTACCCTTCCATAACAAATATCGGAATGAAGCCCACCGTCGCTTTAGACAAGGGTGAGCATCGCATACCTCAAATGGAAACTTATATAATAGGCTTTTCGGGAGATCTGTACGGCAGGAAAATCAAGGTTGTTTTAAGAGAATATATGCGGGAAGAAAAGCGTTTTGACAATATGCAGCTTTTGGCTCAGCAGCTTCAATCCGATAAAAAAGCGGCTTTGTCATAGCTTTTTTATAATAGTCAAGGCTATCATATTTAAACCAAATTCATAATATGAAGCTTTAATTATCTTAGTTTTATATATAATAAAAATCACGGCGATACTCCTTGTCAAAAAAGGAGAGCGTCAATTTTCATGCGGTTAATATTAGTCGCAAATTTGTTTTAAATCTGTCACTTTTCTTTCACTTAAAAAGATTATAATTAAATTAGTAATTGTTATCTGAAAGGATATTAAAATGATTGAGGTAAAAAATCTCACCAAGCAGTATGGAAGCAAAACTGCGGTGAACAACATTTCCTTTTCCGTAAACGAAGGTGAAATTTTGGGCTTTTTAGGACCTAACGGTGCGGGAAAATCCACCACTATGAATATGCTGACAGGATATATCAGCTCCACATCGGGAACTGCTCTTATAAACGGCATAGATGTGCTTGAAGATCCTATCGCCGCAAAAAAGCATATAGGCTATCTTCCCGAAAAGCCGCCTGTTTACGGCGATATGACCGTTAAAGAGTATTTAAACTTTGTATACAGCTTGAAAAAGAGCAAAATCCCGAGAGAAAGCCATTTGGCGGAGATTTGCGATTTGGTGAGAATAACCGATGTGAAAAACCGCCTTATCCGCAATCTGTCAAAGGGCTATCAGCAGCGTGTGGGCGTTGCGCAGGCACTTGTGGGAAATCCGGGAGTGTTGATTTTGGACGAACCCACTGTAGGCTTAGATCCCAAGCAGATAATAGAGATACGCACATTGATTAAAAAATTGGGCAAGCACCATACCGTTATTTTGTCCTCCCACATTCTCCCCGAGGTACAGGCGGTGTGCGACAGAATTGTGGTTATAAACAGCGGCAGCATTGTTGCCAACGACACCACCGACGCTTTGGCAAGAAACCTTTCCTCAGATCACAAATTGGTTATTCGCACCGAGGGAAACAGCGAGGAGGTAAAAAAGCTGCTGTCCTCTATTTCGGGTATGGAGAGAGTTTATGTAAACAGAGAGGCTGAGCCGGGAGTTTATGAATATTTCTTGGAAGCGGCTAACGGCAAGGATTTGCGGCGTGAGATTTCCAAAAAGCTTTCCTCCAGAAACTACCCCATACTTATGATGAAATCCAACGAGCTTACCTTGGAGGAAATCTTCTTAAAGCTTACCACCGGCGACAATTACGGCGGCGTTGATAAAAAATGAAAAAACGCCTTGCTTTTCGGTTTATAGTGTTTATCAACAATTATTTTTCAAATATGAGAGGTTCATAATATGTTTGCGATTATGAAGCGTGAGCTTTTGTCCTATTTTACATCGCCCTTGGGTTATGTGTTTGTGGCTGTGTATTATTTGTTTTCGGGACTGTTTTTGTTCCTATTTACATTGTCCTATCAGTCCGCCAATATGGAGAGCGTATATATCGGAATGTTCTTTGTAATGATGATTATGATACCCATTCTCACTATGCGGCTTATGGCGGAGGAAAACAGGCAGAAAACCGATCAGCTGCTGCTTACCTCGCCGGTAAGTCTGCCCCGTCTTGTTATGGGAAAATTTTTGTCTGCATTTTTGATTTTGACGGTATGCACCCTGATTTTCCTTGTGTACGGATTGGTGTTAAGCATTTTCACCACCGTTAATTGGGCGATTATTTTGGGTAATATTTTTGGTATGCTGCTTATGGGCGGCGTGTTTGTGGCGTCGGGACTGTTTATATCCACATTGACGGAAAATCAGATGATAGCGGCGGTAGGCAGCATAGGTCTTAACTTAGGCTTTATGCTGATCGACTCCCTTGCAGGTGCGCTTCCGGCAAAATTCCTTCAGGACGTTTGCCGTTCTCTCTCGTTTTTCTCAAAGTACAACCAATTTACATTAGGCGTGTTCAGCCTTTCAAATATTGTATTTTTCTTAAGCGTTATATTTATTTTCATTTTCCTGACGGTAAGAGTTTTGGAAAAGAAAAGATGGGCGTAAACAGTTTATAGGAGATAATAATGGGAAAGAATAAAAACAAGTATAATAAAAAACCTGAAAAGCTTGAGGAAACAAGTGTTCAATCCGAAACAGCCGATAATGCGGAAGAAAGCTCTGCAAATCAAGCTGAAAACGCAGTAAGCAATTCTGATTTTGAAGAAGCCGCCAATTTACAATCGGCAGAAATATCGGATTCGGATAATTCGGAAAATGCAGAGGATAATTCCGATAAATCCGAAAATACAGCGGGCAGCGAATCAAGCGAATCAGATGATACTGATAAAACCGACGGTATAAAAGAAGATATTAAGGAAGAAAAACCGAAGAAGAAAAATTTACAGGGCAAGGCGGGAAGAAGCAAGCGGCTTAAGCACGGTGCGCTGGCGGTTACCTTTACCGTTATATTCGTGGCGGCTATTGTGCTGGTGAATGTGATTTTCAATATGGTTTTGGAGCGTTTTGACTTTTCTGCGGATTTGTCGGATAAATCCCTTTATTCCATAGATTCCACCACCTCCGACTATCTTTCAAAGGTTGACGACGAGGTTTCCATAATCGTTACTTCCAGCGATTCGGAGTTTGCCAATTATTCACTTCAGGGTATTCAGGTGGGACAGCAGGTAAGCCAAATTATTAAAGCCTTTGTTGCCGCCAATCCAAAATTTTCCTCCTATTACAGAAGCCTTGACGACAACCCGGGATTTTACTCCAAATACAGCGCAACACTCAGCAAAAACAGTATTATAGTAGAATCAAAGAAAACAGGCAGAAATCTTATAATCAGCGCCAACGATTATTTATCGCCCAAATACAGTTTGGACGGGCAGGAAATAAGCGCAGAGTATTACTCCTACTACTATCAAATGGGGCTTGCACAAACGGGACGGCTGACCTGCGAGTTTTTTGCCGCCTCCGAATCCTCTATTCTTTCGGCTATTATGAGCGTTACTAACGAAAATCCCGTACGTGTTGCTTATGTCAGTGAGGATTTCGGATGCAGCGAGCCTGCGGGACTTACCGAATTGCTAAAGGCTAACGCATACACAATAGAGCCAATAAAGCTTACCACCTTGGATAAAATCGACTCGGATATTGACTTTGTGGTAATCTATGCTCCCATTTACGACTTTGACAATGACAATATAAACAAAATCGATATGTGGCTTGACAACGGCGGAAAGTACGGCAAAAATCTTTTGTATGCCGCAGAAGCAAGCACAGACGTTCTGCCCAATATTAACGCATATATCAAGGAATGGGGACTGTCCTTGGAATCGGGCTATGTTTATCAGACAAACACCGATTACGGCTCTGTTTATTCGCCCACCACTCAGCAGTTAAAATTAGAGGACAGCGATTTTAACAAGGACGTGGACGTTACCACCAAAATAACCCAAGGCGACGGAATGAAGCCCATAAAGCTGCTGTTTGACGAAGAGTCTATATACAAAACAACAGCTATAATTTCCTCCTACACGGGAGCGGTTATAGCGCCTTATAACGGATCGTCGGATTTTGATCCCTCTAAAGCAGAGGAATCGGGCAGCTTTACGGTAGCCGCTCAGTCACAAAAAACACGCTACGAAGGAACTACACCTTTTGACAGCAGAATTTTCGTTATGGGAAGCCACTATATGCTCGATCCATCTTTATTACAGGCGGATCGGATAAACAACTCGGATATAGTGCTTAATATCTTCAACATATCCACAGGAAAGGACAAGGTGGAAATTTCCGTTAAGCCCAAGTCCTTTACACAGGAAAGATTTGAAATCAGCGGCACACAGGCAAAGGTTATCACCGTTATTTTTGCGGTGGTTGTTCCCTTTATTGTGATAGCTGTTGGCGTTGTTATAATTGTTAAGAGAAAAAGAAGATAAAATGCTTTTGTAAGTGAGTAACCAAAATCAGCTATTTTTGATATTACGGAATTTTTCATAAAAAAGATAAACTTTGCGGTTTTATTAAATTAAACGTTAATAGCAATAATTGAGATATGGTAACATAAATTCTGTTATTATGGAATTTTCAAAAATTCGGGGATTTTAAATGAAGATAAATACTAAAAGCAAAAATTTCAGAATAATTCTTTTTTCCGTTATCGGCTTGGCGGTTTTAGGAGGAGTTGTAACGGTTCTCAGCCTTACCGCTCCAAAGGACGACAAGGAGCAGACTGATCAAACCACACAGACCACCGAAGATCCCGCTCTAATTGTTCAGCCAAATGATTTGGGTGAGATTAAAAGCGTAGCGGTGGAAAACGACTTGGGCACATATACCGTTAACATTTCCAAAAAGGACGGAGAAGCGGAGTATACCATAAAAGGCTTGGAGAAGCTGAACCCAAAGCGGCTCAACACCTCCGCATTCACAAGCCTTGTGAACAATCTGACAAATATGACCGCCCGTTCCGTTGTGGAGGAAAATGCGACCGATTTGGCACAATATGGACTTGACAAGCCTATAGCAAAGGTGAAGGCGGAGTATGAAAAGGGCAGCTTTTCCTTTATCGTGGGAAATACCGTCACCAGCGGTGCAGCCAACTATTTTTTGGTTGAAGGAAGCAATACCGTTTATTCCTATTACAATTATTCTCTCAACGCCTTTACCTCTTATGACGAGTATGATTTTATCGGCACAACGGTAATGCCTACCTTTGATCAAACAAACGCTCCCGATATAAAGAAGGTTACCGTAACCCGCAAGGATTGGGATTTGCCGCTGATTATGGAGGCTATGCCCGAATTGCCGGAGGACAGCACCAGCGTACAGGTATTTTCATATACCTTTACCTCTCCCTATGACGTATATTTGGATTTGACAATAGGCAATGATTTTCTTAACGCTATGAACGGACTTGCCGCAGAAAAGGCGGTATGTATAAATCCTACCGATGAGGATAAGAAAAAGTACGGTATAGACGACCCATTCTGCGAGGTAGATCAGCTTGCGGGAGAAGAAATTTACCGCCTTTATATAGGAAATGCCATAACAGAGGAGGTAAAGGACGAGGAAACAGGCGTTACCGAAACAAAAACCGTCGGCTATTACGGCTACAGCAATAAGGTTCCCGATATTATATTCCGCTTTAGTGCGGAAAGCTTAATATGGACCTCTATGGACGTTTCAACCTATATGTCAAAGCTGTTTTTAATGCCCTTTATTTATGATTTGAACACTGTTCATTACAAGGACGCAAGCTGTGAATTTGAAGTAAAAATAGAGGGAAACAACAACGACGCCAAATTTTATATGGACGATAAGGAAATTGACGGAGATTTGTTCCGCAACTTTTATCAATACCTTGTAGGCTGTCGAGGGGAAGAAATTTATACCGAGGACGAAAAAGGAGATTTTATAGCCTCCTTCAGCTATGACTACAGGGACGACAGGGATACGGACACGGTAACCCTTTACGAATCCTCTGACAGAACGGTTATTATTGATATTAACGGGAAAAATGTGTTTAAGACCAAGTGGAATTATCAAACTCGGCTTTTGGAAAACGCAAAGGCATTTTTGGCAGGCGAGGAGATAGTACAGAATTATTAAAGCTAAAAAATAAAGTTTTATATATAAGGAAAGAGGTATTGTTATGGCAGAGAACGAATTTATGACTTACAGAGGGCTGCCCCTTGTCAGAAAGGGAAATCAGATTTATTACGGAAATATGAGCGATGAAACGGTTGCCGCCTTGCAGATTATGTCCACACGAAAGGTAAAGGATTTGGAGGTTGCGGATAAAATCAAGGTTTGGCTTATGCTGACTCAGCAGGAAGGAGTAGACCCCGGGAAAATAATCAAGAAATCCTGCGACAGATCAGGACTTTTCGAGGCTCTTGACGTGGCTTACATTTGGCTGAAAAGAGAAAACCAAAACGCTTGATGTGAATTATTAAAATTTTTAAACGGATAACGCTGAAATTAGGTGCTAACTCACTTAAATTTCAGCGTTTTTATTTTTGTACAACTTTCAATACTTGCAGATTAGAATAAAATAGTAATGTGTAATAACGATTAAAGCAACAAGGAGAATGAAATGAAGCTTTTAAAAAAACGTCTGCCTTGTCTTATAATGTGTTTTGTTGTATTATTTGCCCTATCTTCCTGCCAAAAGAATGATATAAATAAGCCCCGAAAGCTTACCGCAGTTGCTACCACCACAATGCTTTATGATTTGGTAAAGCAAATCGGAGGGGATTTGGTGGAGGCGTACGGTCTTATGGGCAGCGGGGTCGATCCTCATCAGTACAGAGCCACCGCAGGAGATATAGATAAAATGCAAAAGGCAGATGTAGTTATATACAGCGGTCTGCACTTGGAGGGAAAAATGGGAGATGTATTTGCCGCACTCCAATCCTCAAAAAAAGCTGTAATTTGTGCAAGCGACGGCATAAGCAAGGACTTGATTATTTACAATGACGGCATACCCGACCCTCACTTTTGGTTTGACGTCTCCCTTTGGAAAATGGCGGCGCAGCAGGTGGAAAAAGGACTTTCACAGGCGGATAAAGCAAATGAAAATATATATAAGCAAAATTTAAATGAGTATGAAAAACAGCTTGACCAATTAGACGGCTATATAAGAGCAAAAACTATGGAGATTCCCGACAGGCAAAGGGTTTTAATTACCGCCCACGACGCCTTTGGATATTTCGGCAAGGCATACGGCTACACGGTAAAGGGACTACAGGGAATAAACACCTCCGCAGAGGCGGCGACCTCTGATGTAAGCAGCTTGGCGGAATTTATAGCCGATAACAAGATCAAGGGCGTTTTCATAGAAAGCAGTCTGCCCGTTAAAAATATAGAGGCTTTAATGCAGGCGGTAAAGGCAAAAGGCTTTGAAACAAGCTTAGGCGGTCTTTTGTACAGTGACTCCACGGGAGATGCGGCAAATGGCACAGACACCTATATAGGCGCATTCAAGCATAACGCAGAAGTTATTACAAGCGCACTGAAGCAATGATTGATTCCTTACCCTATTCCCAACAAATACCTTGTATAGATGGGGAAATGCGGCAATTACATTTTAGAAAGAGGACTGATTATAAATGAACAGCAAGCAAAATGCGGTAGAAGTAAAAGGACTTACCGTAGCGTACGATTCAAATCGTGTTTTATCAAATGTGGATTTGGTATTGCCAAGAGGTATGCTCACTGCGGTTATGGGACCTAACGGCGCAGGAAAAACAACTCTGTTAAAAGCTATGTTGGGACTTATTCCAAAGCTTACGGGCAGTATAGATTTTCCTGACATAGACGGAAAAAAGGCTTGTATCGGATATGTTCCACAGTGTGAAAACATTGATTGGGATTTTCCCGTATCGGTGCTTGACGTGGTGCTAATGGGCTGTTACGGCAGATTGGGCTATATAAAACGTCCAAAGAAATCCGACAAAGACTTTGCAATGGAAATGCTGAAAAAAACAGGTATGGAAAAATTTGCAAACAGGCAGATAAGCCAGCTTTCGGGCGGTCAGCAGCAAAGAACCTTTATTGCAAGAGCATTGGCGCAAAGGGCGGATTTGTACCTTATGGACGAACCCTTTAAAGGTGTGGACGCAGACACGGAAAAGTCCATAATAGAGCTTTTAAAGGAGCTGAGATCGGGAGGAAAAACGGTGGTTGCGGTACATCACGATTTATCCACGGTGAAGGATTATTTTGATTGGGTAACGCTTATAAATTCAAGGGTAGTGGCAAACGGTGAAGTAAAAAAGGTTTTTACAGATCAAAACTTAAACCTTACATACCGCAGAGCAGGTTTTGAACATTGTTCAGCCACAGTATAACCTAAAGTATAACCTAAAGTATAACCTAAAGCATAGCCGAAAGTATAACCGGCTTTAACACGTCCTCTATTTAATTAAAAATACAAAACCGTATACTGCAAATAAAAGAATATAAAAAGGAGGCAGCAGCTATTGAACACAGTTCAAATATTAACCGACCACACATTTTTAACAGTGGCGGCAGGCTCTGGCATATTGGGTATGATAAGCGGAGTAATAGGAACATTTGCTGTATTAAGAAAGCAAAGCTTGTTAGGCGACGGGGTAAGTCATTCCGCACTTCCCGGGGTTGCTGCCGCATTTTTGCTGACGGGAGAAAAAAACAGCGGAATATTGCTGTTGGGTGCACTTTTGTCGGGACTTGGGGCTTCCCTGCTTATTTCCTTTATTTCTTCCCACTCCAAGATTAAGTTTGACGCAGCCTTAGCGGCGGTTATGTCGGGATTTTTCGGTTTGGGAACAGTGCTGTTAACCTGCGCCCAAAAACTTCCAAATGCAGCGCAGTCGGGACTATCTACCTTTATTTACGGTCAGGCAAGCGCAATGCTGACGGAGGACGTAGCTATAATATCATTATTATCTTTGATTTTGCTGATTATTGTCATATTGTTTTGGAAGGAGTTGAAGCTTTTTTCCTTTGACGGAGATTTTTTCTCTCAATCGGGATTTTCGGGTAAAAAAATAAGTCTTTTGTTATCCTTAATGACTGTTATAACGGTTATTTTGGGAATACAAACCGTCGGAGTTGTGCTGATGAGCGCAATGCTGGTTATTCCCGCAGCAGCAGCAAGACAGTGGAGCGACCGTCTTTATGTAAACGTGATAACAGCGGCGGTATTCGGAAGCTTATCGGGACTTATGGGGGCGTATATCAGCGGCGGGCAGCAAGGTATTCCCACAGGTCCTGCCATAGTTGTTTCTGCAAGCTTTATTGAAATTTTCAGCTTGCTTTTCGCTCCAAAAAGAGGAATAATAAGCAAGCTGATAAAAAGAAAAATTAGCAGAGAAAAGCTAACAGGAAAAAGAAGTTTTTAGTAAATATCAGCTACGAAAGAGAAAACGTCGGCAAGCTGATAAAATGAATAACTAACATAAAAAAGCTAACAGGAAAATGAAGTTTTAATAAATATCAGGTATGAAAGAGAAATCGTCAGCGAGCTGATAAAATGAAAAAGCAGAATAAAGATAATAGGTAAAAAGGAGTGTTAATATAATGTCAGCATCAGTGGAAATTCAGCTTATAGCGGTATTTACGGCGGCTTCCTGTGCAATTACGGGAGTATTTTTGGTGCTTAGAAAAATGAGTATGACCAGCGACAGCATAACTCATACCATTTTGCTTGGAATAGTGTTGGCTTTTTTTGTAACTAACGACCTGTCCTCTCCTTTTTTGCTTGTGGGAGCAGCTTTAATGGGACCTGTAACGGTGTGGCTTACCGAATTGCTTACAAAAACAAAGCTGTTGGGAGAGGACAGCGCAACGGGAACGGTTTTTCCTTTACTTTTCTCCATAGCGGTAATATTGATTACAAGGTATGCGGGAACGGCTCACCTTGACACCGATTCGGTTTTATTGGGAGAGCTTGCCTTTGCGCCTTTTGACAGACTTGTGATAAACGGTGTGGATATTGGAGCGAAGGGACTGTATGTTGGGGGAGCTTTACTGCTTATAAACGTTGCTTTTGTAACGATTTTTTATAAAGAGCTGCTTATCTCCTCCTTTGATCCTGTGTTGGCGGCGGCTATGGGATTTTCTCCCGCAATAATGCACTATTCTCTTATGACCGCAGCTTCTCTTACCGCCGTGGGAGCTTTTGAGGCAGTAGGCTCGGTGCTTGTTACTGCCTTTATGATTGCTCCTGCCGCAGCAGCCTTTTTGCTTACAAAGAACCTTAAAAAAATGCTGATAACAGCGGCGGGAATTGGCTGTATCAGCGGCATTTGCGGTTATCACACCGCAGTATTGTTTGAAGTATCCATAGCAGGCTGTATGGCGTGCTGGGCAGGCGGAATTTTTTTGCTTGCATTTGTGTACACCAAGCTGATTGCCAAGTCTGTAAGAAAATGTCAATAATAAACGGAAAACAGACTGTGCTTAATTTTTATCAACGCTCTTATGCTTAAATCTTTTTCAACAATATTAAAAACTACTTAGAAACGTATAATGTAAGCAGTTTTATTTCAATACCAATTTTTTTGTGGAAAGCTTTCGTATTATGTTTTTTCATATTGAGAAATCAGATAATATGAAAAATATGGCGACTGCTTAATTATTATCAAATATCACATTTTTCACTGATTTCAGAGTTTTAGCCTAAAATATTTTCGGAGTTAAAAATAGTATAGTATAACTAAGTCAAGAAAATTGTGTATGAATAAAGAACTTTTTGTAGTTAGACATTATTAACTACACTAATTTAAAAAATTAAAATCATACTTGACTTTTTATAAGCATAATGTTAAAATATTTATGAGTTAAACTTATGAATAAAAAGTTTTCGGGTTTAACTTTAAAATAACCCCAAAATAATCAAAAAATATCAGGAGGACTTTACAATGGCTTACAAAATCAGTGATGAATGTATCGCTTGCGGCGCTTGTGCAGACGGCTGCCCCGTAAACGCAATTTCCGAGGGCGACGGAAAATATGTTATCGATCCCGACGCTTGCGTTGACTGCGGCGCTTGTGCAGATACCTGCCCCGTATCCGCTCCTAAGGCAGAGTAATCGGTATACTTATTGAAAAATAACCGCAGCACCGCACAAGGTATCAGTCTTTGTGCGGTGCTGTTATTTAAATAGTAATTTTATACTCAACCGAAAACAGACAATAATTGGAGCTTACTTTCGCAATTACTGCACAGCTGTCTTTATTTTGCAAAAACGACTTATGAAATTTTTGTCTGCTTTCAAACAATGATTGGTATTTTGATTTAAGGAGTAATATGAAAACATTATTTAGAAAAATAAAAAAATCGTGGGCTTTAATAATTGCCGCTTCAGTGCTGCTTTGCGGCTGTTCTCTTGATACGGGTGATTTGTCTAATTTGTTGGGGAAGGATAATAACAAGCCCGAAAAAACCAGCAGCCCTCTTAATACATATCCCAATTATCCCGAAAATACAAATAAAGCTCCCGAAACCGATCCGCAAAAGCCCTCCGGCACAAACCAATCAACAGCTTTATTAGAGGGAGCGAGAGGTACTTTGTTATCTTTAAACAGCGACAATTCCCTTAACATTCAGCGGCTAAAAATCGACAGCGAAGCTCCCTCGGGCGATAAGGACGTATGGACGGTGCTGGTATATTTGTGCGGCACGGATTTGGAAAGCAAAAGAAATTCATCGGGCGGCGGAGTTCAGGGAGCGGCAACTCTTGATTTGCAGGAGATGATAAACGCCACCGACGCCAGCCCAAATTTAAGATTTATCGTCGAAACAGGCGGCACGTCGGAATGGAATAACAACGTTTGTACGGGAAACAAAAAGCAGAGATTTATAATAAGCGGCGGAAATATAGAGGAATTGTACAGCGGCACTTCCGCCAATATGGGAATGCAGTCCACCTTGCAGGACTTCTTAAGCTGGGCTTTGGATAATTATTCCTCAGAGCATATGTGCTTGGATTTTTGGAATCACGGCGGCGGCAGTATAACAGGCGTTTGCTTTGACGAGCTGCATAACGGGGACTCTCTTTCCTTAAAGGAAATAGATATGGCGTTGGCGGCGGTTTTTGAGAAAATGACCAAAAGGTTTGATATTATAGGCTGCGACGCTTGCCTTATGGCTACTGTGGAAACAGCTAACATTTTTGCGCCTTATGCCGAATATGCGGTATTTTCACAGAATTTGGAATCGGGCTACGGCTGGGATTACGAAGCTTTTTCCAAGGGATTAAACAACGGTGCTGACAACGGCGGCGAGTTGGGAAAGTATCTTTGTGACGGTTTATACGATTCTTGCAAAAATACGGGTGAGCAGGAGGATGCGACCCTTTCCGTAATAGATCTATCCAAAACAAACAATCTGCTTGAAGCTTTTAACGATTATGCAATGGAGCTGTATCAATATTGCGGTGATAAAGGCGCTACCGAATTTATTAAAGCTGCGAAAAACGCCTTGAATTTCGGCGGCAACAACCGCATAAACGGCTACACGAATATGGTCGATATGGGACAGCTGACAAGGAATTTTGTTATCAGCAGCGACAAAGCTCAAAAGGTGTTGGACGCTGTAAACGACTGCGTATATTACAAAAAGAACGGCGCAAATTATTCCGACGCATGCGGACTCAGTATTTACTATCCTCTTTGCATACAAGGCAGTAAGGAAATAGAAATCTTCAAGGACATTTGCATCTCTCCCTTTTATCTTAACACAGTTGACGCCTGCGCCTACAGCAGCAACAGCAACGGCAGCCTTTTGGGATACATTTCCGATTGGCTGGATTCGTACTTTTGGGACGACAGCAGCATTTCACAGGACTATAATTATTGGAACGGCGACGACAGCAGCAGCCTTGACTTCAGCACCAACGATACCGCTTTAAGTTATGCTGCTGCTCCACATATTGACAATGAAGGATATTATACCTTTACCCTTACCAAGGACAGCCTTGATGCTTTGGACAGCATATACTGCGATGTTATGATGAGCTATTATGACGACGACGGAACGGAATATATGCTTGATTTGGGTACTGACGATTACGTCACCTTTGATTGGGACACGGGAGAATGCTATGACAATTTTGACGGCACGTGGTTCGCCCTTCCCGACGGACAGCCCCTTTGCGCTTACCTTGTGGAGCAGGAGGATATTGACGATACACACTATGCAAATATTTACACCTGCCCTATTTATCTTAATGACGAATACACCAACCTAAAGGTAAAGCAGCTGTACAAATATAACTCCCTGACCCAATACTACGATACGGTAAGCACCGAGATTTTGGGCGTATGGGCGGGAATAAACCAAGACGGAAGTGCGGCAAGAGATGTGTATCGGCTTGAAAAGGGAGATAAAATAGAACCCTGCTACTCTGCCTATAACGCCTCCACTTATGAATATGCGGACGATTTTTACGGCGACGCTTATTACTATAGCGGCGACGATTCCGTTATTATGGACTATCTTTACGACGGTGATTATTACTATTCCTTTGAGATTAACGATTATTACGGCAACACCATTTACACTGATTTTGTTCTTTTTGGATTTGAGAACGGAGAGCTGTTTTATTATACCGATTGATATAATATAGATAAATCCGATAAGCTGTTTGCTTAAAGGAGCATTTAATGCTAATTTCTGATTGAAAATGGACAAAGATTTGGGAGGATGATTTTTGCAAGACAAGGCGGAGGGCGCCCCAAGGCTGACGCCTTGCAAGGACGACAACGCAGTATTGCGGAAATCAGACCCCAAAGATTGTCTATTTTCAGTCAGGTATTAGTATTAGTTACTATGTTGAATTTTTATCTGCAAAGACCGAATACAAAAAAGATCCTGATTCTAAGCAGAATACAGGATAAGAATAAAGGAGTATAAAAAAGAGTTAAAAAATTTTAAAATAAACAAATAATAATTAAAATCTTACAATGTGGTTCTATTCTACATAGCTTTTCCGCTGCTCGCTTGAGCGGCGGATTTTTTAAGCGGAATTTCAATAAACTAATCTCCGACGCCCTCTAAAAACAAAGCGTTTTCCAATTTATCCTCGCAAATCTTTGCCTATTTTCAATCAGGAATTAGTATTACACAAACCGTAAGAAGTAATAGAGCAATAAAAAATAACCACCTTCATACGTTACGAGCGTAAGGCGGCTATTTAACCACAAAACGTGAGTGACAACACCTGTCGCCCTCTTTTGTTTTTATTATAGCATAGTTTTTTGAATTGTCAACAGCAATTTGCATAGTAACCCATCAAGATAATCACAAATAATTATCCCCCGAAAAAGCTGTGTTCAACAAACACCTTCAAACCGATTCCCACAAGTATTATTCCGCCTAAAATCTCCGCCTTGCTGCCTAAAAGCTGACCGAATTTCTTCCCGAAAAACACGCCTATTAGGCTTATGGCAAAGGTTGTTATTCCTATTAAAGTTATTGCCGCCCATATATTGACATTTGGCAGCGCCGCAAAGCTTACTCCCACAATAAGAGCGTCAATGCTGGTGGCAACGGCTTGTATCATCAATGTTCCAAAGCTTAATTTAAAAGCGTTTTTCTCCTCCGCTTCACCGCTTTTTTTCTCTCTTATTTCCTTTATACCGTCAAAAATCATCTTTCCGCCGATAAAGCCTAAAAATATTAAGGCTATGTAATGATCAAAATCCTTTATCACCTGTTCAAAGGCACTGCCCAAAAAATATCCCAAAAGCGGCATAAGCGCTTGAAAAAGTCCAAAGGAAAAGGCTATGGCAAGGGCGTTTTTACTGTCGCTTTTCTTCATGGAAAGCCCGTTGCCGATTGACACCGCAAAAGCGTCCATAGAAAGTCCCACGCCTATTAAAAACAGCTCGATTATTCCCATAATTTTTATTATGCAGGAACAGGTTGTCCCAATCCTCCTTAATCTGTTATTTTATGGTCAATGTCAAAAATAATTTTACCTTTGCCATAAAAATTATAATAATTGCCTCATACATAAGTTCGCTGTGGGGATCTGCAAACAATAAACGAAAACGGATTTGCCCTTTACCGTTCTGATTTTATTCAGCGGTTTTTTATCCGATTATTTTAGCTGTTATGACAATACGCAGATTGGTTAAGAGCTATATTTTTTGTGAAAGCCTTTGGGAATATTCCGATCTGAAATCAGCAAATGTTCCGTTGTCAAGGCTTTCTCTTATTTTCTCCAAAAGCGTATTGTAAAAATAAAGATTGTGCTGTACCGCAAGCCGTCCCGCCAACTGCTCGCCGCTTTTGAAAAGATGTCTTATATAGGCTCTTGAAAAATTGCGGCAGGTGGGGCAGTCGCAGTGTTCGTCAAGTGGCTTGTCGTCTAACTCATAGCATTTGTTTGTAAGATGAGTAATTCCGTTCCAAGTGAATACAGTGGCGTGGCGGGCGTTTCTCGAGGGCATTACGCAGTCGAACATATCAATTCCCCTTGCCACACCCTCTATTATGTTGGAGGGAGTTCCCACGCCCATTAAATAGCGGGGCTTATTTACCGGCATATAGTCGGTGATTATATCCAAAATATGATACATTACTTCGGTAGGCTCTCCCACGGCAAGTCCTCCCACTGCATACCCGTCCAAATCAAGCTCCGATATATCCTTCATATGCTGTATTCTCAAATCGTCATAAGTTCCGCCTTGATTTATTCCGAACAGCATTTGCTGTCTGTTTATGGTAGATTCGAGAGAATTAAGCCTTGCCATTTCAGCTTTACAGCGTATAAGCCAGCGTGTGGTGCGGTCTACGGAGTTTTTAACATAATCGTATGGAGAGGGATTTTCCACACACTCGTCAAAAGCCATAGCAATAGTCGAGGCAAGGTGGGACTGTATCTGCATACTTTCCTCGGGACCCATAAATATACGTCTGCCGTCTATATGGCTGTTGAAGTACACGCCCTCTTCTTTGATTTTACGCAGCTTTGCAAGAGAAAATACCTGAAATCCGCCGCTGTCCGTTAAAATAGGCTTGTGCCAATTCATAAACTTGTGCAGTCCGCCCATTTTATAAACCACATCGTCGCCGGGGCGCAAATGTAAGTGATAGGTGTTGCACAATTCCACCTGACATTTTAAATCATTAAGCATTGGTGAGGAAATACCGCCTTTGATAGCGGCGCAAGTTCCCACATTCATAAAAAACGGACTTTGTATTGTTCCGTGAGGCGTTTCAAAAACTCCTCTTCTTGCTTTTCCCTCTGTTTTTATCAGATTAAACATAGTTGTCCTTTCTTTCGGGCTGTTTGGCTTTTAAATATTTTTTATACTATTATCAGACCTATTGTCAAATGCTTAAAAAGCGGATTTTGGTAAAAAGCCTATTTGTCCGTTTTCCTTAATTCCAAAGTAATAATTATCCGTTTCTCCGCATTTACAAAATTTTTCTCCTTTGTTTGCGGACAAAAAGCAGTTTAAATGAATCCAGCCGTGAAGCTTTCCCTCCCACTGTCCTATATGAGATTTGGGTATTAAGCCCGATTCTCCCGTTTGATTTATTGTAACAAGGTAAAAATCGTCTTTTTCGGAATTAACCGTTAAATCCCAATGCTCCCAATCAAGATAAACAGGCTTAAACTCGGATTTAACGTCGGATTTTACGGCAAGCTTTTCTCCTATAGGCTGAAAAACGGTTTCAAATGAGTATTTTCCCTCTTTGTAATTTATTATAAGAGCATTTAACTGTCCCGCAAATTTTGTGGACGCACCGCCGTCAATATCTATAATTCGCTTGTCCTTGTCAAAAAGGGGCAAATTTGTATTGTTGGCGGCTTTGTAGTTATAAACGGGATAATGTCCGCAGATTACGGTCTTTTCCGACTGATGACATAGATTCATATACCAAGGCACTGTCAATGCAAATTTTTCATTGGTATTCCGCCAATCGGGGCGGTTTTCTATCCCTGCGTGGATAAAGATAAAGTCCTTTGTTTCAATGCAAAGCGGCAGATTTTTCATAAAGTCCAGCTCGGCTTTAAATTTTCGGTTTACTTTTTGCCGCTTTGATTTAAAATTTATGTCAAAGCTGTCTATGCCCATGCTTTTCGCCATTTCCAAATAAGTGTTATGTGGACGCTTTTTTATTCTTTCCGAAAAATATTCTTTTGTATCGTGAAAAGCCATTCTGTCGCACATAGTATCGTTGTTGCCTTTTATGCAGATTGTTTTCTCATTTTGGCAAAGCTCTTTTACAAATTGCAGCGTGGCAAGGTTTTCTTTTCCTTTTTCTACAATGTCGCCCAAAATAAAAAGGTAATCGGTATTTGTATTGTAATTGCATTTTTCAAGCAGCATTTTGAACGGGTTCAGGTTTCCGTGAATGTCGCTGACGCAGATAATACGGCAGTTATCTGGAATGCTCGGTTTTTGTATTTTCATTGTAAAGCCTTATATCCGTCCTGGGCGATTATGATGTGTTTTGTTTCCCTTGGAATATCCAAAGCGTTTTCCGCAAGCCACAGCGGATATATTTTCTTATTTTTGCACCATTCCCTGTCTGCAAGATCTACCCAGAGTATTTTCGACTGTTCACCGTCGCATTTTATAGCGGTAAAATCTATTTTGTAATAATCAAAGGGCTTTATGATATAGTACAGCGCAAGCTCGTGATAAGCCGTTCCGTCGACGGCAAAAAATCCTTCGTGTATAAAGGCAAGTCGGTCAATCTCGGCTCTTACTCCCGTTTCTTCAAAAACCTCCCTAAGCACTGCCTGTTCCGAGGTTTCTCCGAAATGCGCTCTGCCGCCAATGGTGTAGTATTGTTCATATTGCCTGTTATGTGCCATAAGAATTTTTGTGCCGTTTAATATAAGCGCACCCACACGGTAGTTGAATACGCCCTCCGGGGTTTTGAAGGTGACGTCCATATTTTCTCCAATCTACAAATTTGTGCATTAAAAGGGTACAGCTTTTTCCCGCTGTACTTTTTTTGCTTAAAATAAGTCGCTGTGAGTGCCTGTCCTGAATAAAAACAGTCTTAATTCATTTTTCTCTATTCTATAAACAAGCAGCCAGTCGGGAGATATATGACATTCCCGAAAACCGACATAATTTCCGGTCAGCAAATGGTCGCTGTACTTTGCATCCAAGGTTTCCCCATTAGCTAACTTTTTTATAATGTTTCGCACATTTTCTAAATTACAGCCTCGTTTTTGAGCAAGCTTAATGTCTTTTCTGAATTGTTTTGAAGGCACAACCTCATACTTCACTCAAAATGTCCTCCATCATTTCATCAACGTCTTTATATCTTTTATAAAGTTCAGGGTGCTTTTCCATTTCTTCAAATTCTTTCATTGCCGCTATAGTATCTGCGTTTGGTACTTCCCGCTGAATATTAAAGGGAATGGCGTTTTCTCTTACAGACTGTTTTAAAAACAGATTTATGGCAGTAGAAAGATCAAGACCTAAATCGGCAAAAAGCTCCTGTGCCTGTGCTTTCACATCTGCGTCAATGCTTATATTTGTAGATACCTTTGCCATACAAATGCTCCTTTCTGCAAACAAGTTCTAACATATTATCTGCCTAACATAGTCATATTGTAATATATTTTTTAATTATCCTTTACTTATCCGCAGGAACAAACTCCAATTTCAGCTTCATTCCCATACCCTCTGCAAGCCTTTGTAAAGTGCGGAGAGAGGGGTTTGCGTTTCCTCTTTCGAGCCTGCTTATATCTCCTTGGGCTATGCCTGTACGCTCCGACAGCTCTTTTTGAGTTATGCCTGTGGCTTGTCTTGCTTCAATCATTGCCTTGATGATATTGAATTCGGGTTCAAGAGCTTCATATTCTTTTTTAAATTCGGGGTTTTTAAGCTGTTCGTTTAAATAATCATCTAATGTTGTCATATTATTTTTCCTCCCTGTTTAAGAATTCGTTTCGATATTTTTTGGCAAGTGCAATTTCTCGTCTTGGAGTTTTTTGTGTCTTTTTAACAAAACCGTTAGTTAATATAACTTTTCCCCCGATTACAAAAAAATACAATACTCGTGTTATATCAGAGCCTGACTTTGCTCTTAACTCAAATATTCCGTCTGTGAGATGCTCCGAATACGGCATTCTTAACTCTGTTCCGCATTCTTTAAGCAAATCTATTGTTTTTAACATTCTTGCTCTCATCTTTTCATCAAGAGAGCTTAAAAACTCCTTTGCAGGTTCTGTTCCGTCAGGCTTGTTATAAAATAAAACTTCTAACTTGGGCATATAGTCAGCTCCGTTAAATATGCGATTTATTCTTTATTTATATTATATAGGATTTATTCTATATTGTCAACATCTTATTTCAAAACTCACAAAATAATCATACAATCCCCAAAGCTGAAAAACCTGTACTTTTCCTCAATAGCAGTCTTATAAGCCGCCAAAGTCTTTTCCCTGCCCAAGAATGCGCTTACAAGCATTATAAGCGTGCTTTCGGGAAGATGAAAATTTGTAATAAGTCCGTCAATGGCTTTAAATTCATAGCCGGGGTATATAAATATTCCCGTATCGGCGGAAACAGCCTTGATTTCGCCGTTAACATCAGAACTTGCCGCAGATTCGAGAGTACGGCAGCTGGTAGTCCCTACCGCAATTACTCTTCCTCCCCTTGCTTTGCACTCCTTTATTTTATCGGCGGTTTCACTTGGTATGGAGTAATGCTCAACGTGCATTTTGTGGTCTAAAATATTCTCCTCCTTTACGGGTCGGAAAGTGCCTAAGCCTACATGGAGAGTGACAAAGGCGGTATCCACTCCCTTTTCCCTTAAGCTGTCAAATACTCTTTCGGTAAAGTGCAGTCCCGCTGTAGGAGCGGCAGCAGAGCCTTCCCGGTGACAATATATGGTGTTGTATCTGTCCTTGTCCTTCAGCTTTTCCTTAATATACGGCGGCAATGGCATTTGTCCTATTCGGTCAAGCACGTCAAAAAACACGCCCTTGCAGTCAAACCGTACAATTCTGTTGCCGTCCTCCACAACCTCCAAAATCTCGGCGGACAGCTCCTCCGAAAAATCCACTACCGTGCCGATTTTAAGCCGTCTGCCCGGTCTTACCATAACCTCCCACTTATCCAGCTCTATATGCTTTAGCATAAGGAATTCAATGGGAACTCCCGTGCTGCGCTTTGTACCGTAAATTCTTGCGGGGAAAACCTTTGAATCGTTCATCACCAACAAATCCCCTTTTTTAAGGTAGCTGCATATATTATAAAAGCGGTCGTGAATTATATCTCCGCTTTTTCTGTCTATCTTCATCAGTCTTGAACAGTCACGGGGTTCTATTGGAGTTTGAGCTATAAGCTCTTGAGGTAAATCATAGTAAAAATCGGATTTAAGCATTTTTTCTTCCTTTGGTTAATTTATTATATTTATTTGGTTTATATAGTATAGCATATTTACGATTTAATTGCAACGAAATTTCACATCTCTATTGACAAAATCGGTATATTATGATATTATTTAGCAAGATAGAGGTGCGGTTCTGATAAGTAACCTTTGTGTTAACGTGTTTGTTCGTTGCAGAGGAGAAAGGCAGCGCCGCCGAAAAAGCGGCAGACAAACAGGCTTGCTTTTGGTTGCAGTGCTGAATAAGGCTGCAACTGTCATCTGCAAAAGGCAGTATGGAGAGCTATCGGCAATATTTTATGCCATTATGCTTTTTATCCGACTGCTTTAAGTCGGTTTTTTTATTAGAAATTATTATTAGAAAATAAATATAAAAACAACGGAAAGGTAAATACAACTATGAAAACTTACAATGTGGGAATTATCGGTGCAACGGGAATGGTGGGACAGCGTTTTGCCGTTCTTTTGGAAAATCACCCTTGGTTTAAGGTTACGACTCTTGCCGCTTCTCCCCGCTCCGCAGGAAAGACTTATAAAGAGGCTGTGGGAAGCAGGTGGCTTTTGGATAAACCTATGCCTAAGGAAACGGAAAATATCGTTGTTATGGACGCCACGGCGGATATTGAAAAAATTGCGTCGCAGGTGGATTTTGTGTTCTGCGCAGTGGATATGAAAAAGGACGAGATAAAGGCTTTGGAGGAGGCTTACGCAAAGCACGAATGTCCCGTAATGTCCAACAACTCCGCACACCGCTTTACCGACGATGTTCCTATGATAATTCCGGAAATAAATCCGGAGCATATTGAAATAGTAGAGGCACAAAAAAGACGCTTAGGCACAAAAAAAGGCTTTATCTCGGTAAAATCCAACTGCTCTATACAAAGCTATGTACCCGCTTTAAGCCCTCTCAGAAAATACGGACTTTCAAAGGTTTTAGCCTGCACCTATCAGGCAATTTCGGGAGCGGGAAAGAATTTTGAAACCTGGCCCGAAATGGTGGATAATCTTATACCCTATATAGGCGGCGAGGAAGAAAAGTCGGAGCAGGAGCCTTTAAAGGTATGGGGACATATTGAGGGAGATAAAATTGTAAAGGTTGCAAGACCGTCAATAACCACACAATGCCTTAGAGTTCCCGTTTCTGACGGTCACTTTGCGGCTGTGTTTGCAAGCTTTGACAACAAGCCCTCAAAAGAAGAAATTTTGCAGTGCTGGAAGGAATTCAGCGGCGAACCTCAAAAATTGCAGCTGCCTTCCGCTCCAAAGCAGTTTATACATTATTTTGAAGAGGACAATATGCCTCAGGCAAAGCTTCACAGGAATCTTGAAAACGGTATGGCGGTAAGCGTAGGCAGACTGCGTGAGGATACGCAGTACGATTACAAGTTTGTATGTCTTTCCCACAACACTTTAAGAGGTGCGGCAGGCGGCGGCGTGCTTATGGCGGAGCTGTATGCGGCTAAGGGCTATTTTGACTGATTATTTTGACTGATAATGATTTATAATGATTGACAATAGGAGAAAATTTATGAAGAACAGTATTTTTACAGGAACGGGAGTTGCTATAATAACCCCGTTTAATAAGGACGGAAGCGTTAATTACAATAAATTGGAGGAGCTTATTGAAGAACAGATAGCGGGAAATACGGACGCAATAGTTATCTGCGGCACAACAGGCGAATCCGCCACTCTTACGGGAGAGGAGCATTTAGACTGCATCAAGTTTGCTATTGACAAGGTGAACAAGCGTATTCCCGTAATTGCAGGCACAGGCAGCAACGACACCGTCTATGCCACGGAAATGTCTATTGATGCGGAAAAAGCGGGGGCAGACGGTCTTTTGTTGGTTACGCCTTATTATAACAAAACCTCTCAAAAGGGACTGATTGCTCATTTCCTTCACACCGCCGACGCAGTAAACATTCCCATAATTCTGTATAATGTGCCGTCAAGAACAGGCTGCAAAATAGAAATAAATACCTATAAAGAGCTTTCAAAGCACAAAAACATAGTTGCCGCAAAGGAAGCAAGCGGCGATATAAGCATTGTGGCAAAATTGGCGGCGGAAACTGATCTTGGCATATATTCGGGCAACGACGATCAGGTTGTTCCCATTATGTCACTTGGGGGAATAGGAGTTATTTCGGTAGCTTCCAATATTATTCCAAAGGAAATGCACCAAATGACCCAATACTGCTTAGACGGCGATTTTGCAAAAGCAAGGGAATTGCAGCTGAAATATTTAAAGCTTATAAACGCTTTGTTCTGCGATGTTAATCCCATTCCCATAAAGGAAGCTATGAATATTTTGGGAAAAGAAGTGGGAGATTGCCGACTGCCTTTGGTACGCCCCGAGGAAAGCAAAATAGAGGTTATCAAAAACGCATTAAAGGATTCGGGACTTTTAATATAAATTATTAAAAAGGAAGTAAAAAATGACGGAAATTGCAATAACAGGCGCATGCGGAAAAATGGGCAGAGTAATTGCCGAATTGATAAATAACAGAACCGATTGTCACGTTTGCGGCGGCATAGATATACAGCCCTTGCAGTACGGAGATTTTCCCGTTGTAAAAAAGGTTTTCGAGCTGCCCCAAAAGCCCGATGTTATTATCGACTTTTCTCACCCCTCCGCACTTGACGATATATTGTCCTACTGCAAAATGAAGAACGTGCCGGCGGTGATTGCCACCACAGGCTATACAGATGAACAGATAATGGAAATCAAATCGGCGGCTTCACAAATACCGCTGTTCTTCACCTTTAATATGTCCCTTGGCATTAACCTTTTGGCGGATTTGGCAAAAAGGGCGGCGGCAATTTTGGGCGATCAGTTTGATGTGGAAATTCTTGAAAAGCACCATAATCTTAAAAAGGACGCTCCCTCCGGCACTGCCATAATGTTAGCCGAGGAAATAAACGGAGTGTACGGCAATCAAAAGAAATACGTATACGACCGCCACAATGTACGCAAGGCAAGGGAAAAGGAAGAAATCGGCATAAGCTCTGTAAGGGGCGGTACTATCGTGGGAGAACACGACATTATTTTTGCGGGACACGACGAGGTTATAACACTCTCTCACTCCGCACAGTCAAAAGAGGTGTTTGCCGTTGGAGCGGTAAATGCGGCGGTATTTTTAAAAAATAAAGCTGCGGGACTGTATGATATGAATGATTTAATTGAAGAAAGCCGAGCTTAGGAATCAGTTATCACAAGTTATTACTCTCTATGCACAATCAAAGCATAAAAAAGATATTTTCGATTTATGCGGTAAATGAGTTGATATTCTTAAAAAATTAAGCTTTGGGGTTTTATGAATAATTTGCATTGAAGGAAATCAAGCTTAAATCAAGATTGGGAATTTGAATTCAAGCGTTTGAAATCAGGGATCAAAGGTGAGGTGCTTGCTATGACGGATATAAAGGTTTTTGAGGGCATAACCTCGGTATCATTCAGCGAAAGGCTTAATCAAAGCTCTTCCTACTGCGACATTTTGGACAGAGTGGGAAAAGCGGGAATAAATTTGGATATGATTTCCGCCGATTTGGGCATTAACGATACACTGTCTGTCGGCTTTACTGTAGAGGACGGGGACGTTGCCAAGCTGCTGCCGCTGATTAAGGACAAAAACATTTCCACTCCCGTAATAAACTGCGGCAACGTAAAATTTATTATTCAAACAAAAACAATGATAAATACTCCCGGCTTTGCGGCAAAAATATTTTCCGCATTAAAAGCGGCGGACTGCGTTCCTTTGCTTATTACAACGGGAGTGGACGAAATATCTATGCTTGTGCGGGACAGCGACAGCGCAGATGTGGGAAATGTTTTAGCTAAAATGTTTCAATAAATGGCTTGATGATATTTGTTAATACAGATAACTCGGTTATTTAAATAAAGTTAAAAAAGTAAAAAATATTTCAAGTCCCTCAATAAAAGCTTCGAGGGACTTGAAATTTTAAGAATATTTTAAAAGGACAATAACATTGAAGGACAAAAAGAAAGAATACTTATTTGAATCCGCTCCCATACCAAAAGCAGTTGTAACCTTGGCAGTTCCCACGGTTATAAGCGCATTGGTTATGGTATTGTATAATTTGGCGGACACTTATTTTGTTGGAATGCTGAACGACCCCGTGCAAAATGCGGCGGTCACCCTTTCCGCTCCCCTTTTGCTTGCCTTTAACGCAGTAAACAACCTGTTCGGAGTGGGAACGTCAAGTATGATGAGCCGAGGCTTGGGAGCAAAGGACTATGACTTGGTAAGCAAAAGCTCCGCCTTTGGATTTTACTGCTCCTTGTTTTTCGGAATAGTGTACTCGGTGATTTACACCTTGTTCAGCGGTTCTTTTTTAACAATGTTGGGAGCGGACAGCCAAACTATCGCCGCAACAGCCGAATATCTTAAATGGACTGTTTCCTTCGGAGCAGCTCCCGCAATACTTAATGTGGTAATGGCGTATTTGGTAAGGTCAGAGGGAGCGACCCTTCACGCAAGCATCGGCACAATGAGCGGCTGTATTTTGAATATGATACTCGATCCCGTTTTCGTTTTGCCTTGGGGACTTAATATGGGTTCTGCGGGAGCGGGACTTGCTACCTTTATAAGCAACTGCGTCGCCTGCTGTTACTTCTTTGTGCTGATATTCATAAAGCGAAAGAAAACCTATGTCTGCATAAATCCAAAAAAGTTCGGCTTTAAGAAAACCGTTGTTTTTGGAATTTTTGCAGTGGGAATACCCGCTTGTATACAGAATTTGCTTAATGTTACGGGAATGACGGTGCTTAATAACTTTACCGCCGACTTTGGAGCTGACGCCGTGGCGGCTATGGGAATCGCCTACAAAGTTAATATGGTGCCTATGAACATAGCTTGGGGCGTTTCACAAGGAATAATGCCGCTGATAAGCTACAATTTTTCAAGCGGAAATCATCAGCGTATGAAAAAAGCAATAATTCTCTCCGCAAAAATATCGCAGCTGTTTTTGATAACCGTTGCCGCTTGCTTTTTCATATTCTCGCCCAATGTAATATCCTTGTTTATCGGCAATAGCTCGGTTATAAATTACGGGGCTGCTTTTTTAAGGGGAATGTGCTTCGGGCTTCCGTTCCTTGCAATGGATTTTTTGGCGGTAAACGTGTTTCAAGCCTGTGGAATGGGCGGAAAGTCGTTAGTGTTTGCAATTATGAGAAAGATTATTTTGGAAATTCCCGCACTGTTTATTTTAAACGCACTGTTTCCGTTATACGGACTTGCTTATGCACAGCTTTGTGCGGAGCTTGTGTTGGCTATAGCGGCGGTGGTGGTTTTGGTTAGGATGTTTAAAAGGCTGGAGAGGGAGAAAGAGGTAAAAGAAAGTTAGTTTTATTATAACTGTATTTATTAACATTATTTGTTTTTATACAGACTTTTAATAATACAAAAGCTCTGCTTTGGAATAATCCTTAGCAGAGCTTTGTTGTTATGTTTTAATTGATTGAATTACTTTCTCTTTTTAGAGATAATCACGCCTGCTATCGCCATAGCTGCAGGAACAAATGCGAAAACTATGCCTGTATCCTTGTTTCCGCCGTTCTGATTGGTATTTCCGCCGGGTTTTTTGTCGGGTGCTGCTGAGGAGGTATTGCCGGTGGGGTTTGAATTGCTGACGGGAGTGGGTTCTGTGGACTTTGATTCGCTGTCGGGAGTAGGTTCTGTAGGCTTTGATTCACTGCCGGGAGTAGGTTCTGTAGGCTTTGAATCACTGCCGGGAGTAGGATCTGCGGGCTTTGAATCACTGCCGGGAGTGGGTTCTGTGGGCTTAGAATCGCTGACGGGCAAGGTTGGAATGGCTTCTTTTTCTACAGTGCCGCATCTGCTGCATTTATGTGATTTAACGCCCTCTTCCGATGCTGTGGGTTCTTTTTCTATTTCCCACTCACCCCAATCGTGACCTAACGGGGCTATATCTTCGGTTTTGGTTTCGCCGCAGCTCTTGCAGGTGTAAGTTTTTACGCCTTTTTCGGTGCAGGTGGGTTCAGTTGTGGTCTTGCCTTCGTCCCAATCGTGACCTAAAGCGTCTATTTCTTCGGTTTTGGTTTCACCGCAGACAGTACAAGTATAGGTTTTTACGCCTTTTTCCGTGCAGGTGGGCTTTGTTGTTTCAACTCCTTCGCCCCATGTATGCTCTGTTAAAGGAAGCTCCTCGTCGCTTATCTCTTCGCTGCAATCCTTGCAGGTTACTGTTTTGTGACCGTGATCCTTGCAGGTGGAGGGAGTGGTTTTTTCTTCGGTGTTTTTGTGGGAGCATTTAATTGTTCCGTCTTTAGTGCCGCCTTGATCGGTAATATCGGTTCCGTCATCATCATTAGCGGCAATAACTACATCTGTAAACGTAATTTTGGCATTGGGTTTAAGTACGGAAAAAGAAGCATTTATAAGTACGGCACTTTTTTCTGAAAAGCCGCTGCCCATAGTAGTATAAGCAAAACCTATTTTTCCTTCTTCGCTAAAGTTAAAGCTATTGTTTCCTTCGCTGTCAACATCGCCAGTGATCCAACCTTTAAGATCATCTCCCGGCTTTGCGGAAACTAATTTTAGTGCTTGTGTGTCATAATTCAGCTTGAAGGATATAGCTGATACACCTGTGCTGCCAACGTCAATTACGACCTTTAAATCAACAGTTTCTCCTACGCTTGCGCTCTTATCATCAGTGTGAAGCAGGTATGCACTGTCAGCAAATGTCGAAACAGACGACATAGATACTGCCATTACAGCGGCAGCTATTATTGCAGTAAAATTTTTTACATTTTTCATTATTTATTTGTCCTTTCCTTTATTTTTAAAGTGTACGACTGCCTGATGCCACTTGAAGCAACCAGCGAGCATCGATAATATTAACCTTTTTATCACCGTTTACATCAGAAACGGCTTTTTGAGCGTCGTTAAGAGTACGACTGCCCGAAGAAACCTGCAACAACCAACGAGCATCTATAATATTGACCTTCCCGTCATTGTTCACGTCACCGAGCAAGGCTGTATTTATTGATATTTCCGCAGTGCTTTCCGAAAGTCCAATGGGATTATCCTTGCTGTCGTATGCTTCAGTATTGAAAATTTCTACAGATGTTTTGCAAGAAGCTTTAGCCAATGTTTTAAATGATAATACGACTATTTTCCCGTTTATCTCGGTCTCTTTATTAAGACAAGCCAAAGTAATTGTACCGTTTTTTATATTGTTTACATTTACATCGACAGCCTCAAAGGCATTCTCGTCCGCTGAAACAAATTCTAAGACCGCAGGGTCGTATTTTACAGAAAATGTAAGAGATGAAATCTTAGCATTATCAATATACACAGGCACCTTCAGCGTTTGCCCTAAGGAAGCACTTGCATTATCAATCCGTATAGTTCCCTTTGCCTCCGCCGCCTTTTCCTTAACGGTAAAATTAGCATAATCGCCAATAGTGCTTAAATAATAACCGTTCTCATTATAATCGGCTTTCAGCTTGGTATTTACGGAAGCCAATCTAACCCTGTAATCCCCGGGCTGTAAATCTACTACGGAATTTAAATTATAATTATGGGAGATATTTTCTTTAAAATAAATCCCCTTGTATTCTCCGTTTTCCTTTCTCTCTAATGCGATATTATAGCAGTTTGTATCGGAGGTATTGTCCCAGTCCACAACAACGGATTCAGATTGATTATAAGAGGATTTTACACCTTTTATAGCAGGCTTGCCGGGAGCGACGGCGGGAACAAGCTCCCAAATCTGATCGCTTCCGCCGCCGTATGACCAGATTACCGCATTGCAGTCATTCGGATATGAGTTAGTAAGCAGCAGATTTGTGTTCTGAGCGTTTCTTATATAGTAACCGCCCTCTGTTTTTTCAAACTTCCACCACTGGGAACTGTCGTTTACATCATCGTAAATATTGACGTTAGCTCCCTCGTAAACATGATCGCCATAGGGCTGAACAAGACGGGTGGAGTCTATGGGACGGATTTTGTAGCCGTCGGGAGCGGCGCTGATTACCATATGCTCTTCCCTTGAGGCGAAAGCGGTCTCCCAGCATAATACATTATTTGTGTTGTAGTTCTGATTTGCGGCTAAATGAAGCGCTTTGCCGTCGTATTTGTTGATTATAAAGTAAGTGCCGGGAGTGATAGAGGAATATTCTGTGCTTGATGAACCGTTTATTTCATCATAATTTGTTGCATGCATTATTTCTGAAAAACTACCAACACTGCTTTTAGAAATTTTGTGATTATAAAGAACCATTTGGGTTATGTCGGCATCAGCGTTGGCATCATATATGTAATATGAATTTGAATCTTCTCCTAAATATATAAACCAATGTTCGCCTCCCCAAGACCAATTCATATGTACTATATCACCTAAAGAGGGGTAAGATACATATGTTGTCTGTGTACCGTGATTATGTCCAAAAATACAATAATAGGCATAAATTGCAAAACTTGCACAGCCTTCTGCTGTGGCACCTGTTTGTGCACCGGAAGGCAAGCCTCCCCTCGAAGGAATATTCGGCAAATAGCAATCGGAACATGTTATTCCATTGTAAACCTTATGATTTGCATTATAATCCGGACCACCGGATACTGTGAAATATGACCCGCTTGGGTAAACGCTTAGAATTTGATTAATTTTTTCCTGCACACCATTAGCTGTTGCTTCGACATTTTTTGTTACAATAGGCAAACAGGTAATCATAATCGCCAAAGCCAAAAACGTCGAGATTACTTTTTTAAATGTTCGTTTCATTTTTTATTTCCTTTCTGATTTTTTATTTTATTACCATATAGGTAATAGAAACATAGTTGATACTGATAAAATAATTCTGCTTCTTTATTTGTTATCTTGTGACAATCTGCGATTCTGCATATTTTTCATCAATCTTTGTGTCTATGATAGTGTAATAGGAAACTAAGTTTATATTGAAAAAAGTCTTATTTTTGCATTTGTCGCCTTGCATAATACTGCGCTTCTCTATATTTTTTATATTCTCTGTGCATCATTATGGACACAACAAGTGCTGAAAAAGAAGCTGCAAAAACAATAATCATAGCAAGGATTTTCCAAAACCCGGGTAAAGGCGGGGAAGCAATCAAAAACATTATCGCAATATAAAATCCATAGCTTTTGTAACGTTGCCCTAAAACAATCAAAAGCATAACTGTTGGCTCCATTATAAAAAGTAAAGTTAATTCTAACTTTAAAAGAGACATAGTCTCCTCATAGTGATATGTATAAGATTCATAATTTTCAAAAAACCACATTTCATGAATTATGTTGCTGCAATGTTGCACGGTTGCCCATACACAAATTATTGCCATAGTCACAGATAAAAAGGTTAAAATTTTTCTTAATCTAACAATTCTCCAATCGTATGATTTTGTAATGAATTCACGTTTACTTTGATAATCATTTATTATGTCCTGCGAACCCAAATCGGTATATCCCACATTTTGCTGCACATAAGGCTTGTGTCCATAATCATTTCCGAAGGCACTTTGCGATTCGTTTGAAGATTGAATTTGACTTGGCTCTGCGCTTACCTTGCTTCCGCATCTCTCACAATAAACAGAACCGTCAGTCAGCTTAAAGCCGCATTTATAGCAATACATAAAAATCCCCTTTTACTTTTTCTAAATGAAATATCATTTACAGCTTATATTATATACGTCATTCTAAAAAATGTCAACAAACTCACTTTTATTTTAAATAAATTTGTTAATTTGCCTAAATGAAATATTATGTATTTATAAAAATTATCTAAAAACCCAATATAATAAAAATAACACAAATTTTCTGATATTCGGAAAGGGGCTGGGACATTGACTTACTATGAAAACCTGAGAGTGATAAGAGAGGACAGGGGATTTACTCAAAAGCAGATAGCCGAGGTTTTAGGCACTACTCAGCAGTATTACTCCGACTACGAAAACGGCAAGCGGGATATACCAATTAGAATTTACATTGCACTGTCCAAATTTTACAACGTGAGTATAGACTATCTTGCGGGAATGAAATCGGAAGCGGAAAATCAGTCTGGCTCAAAAGGAAAAGCGGATGCAGTATAAAATGCTTTGAGCCTTAACAATTATATCGAACAAACAAACCTAAGCTCTGCATTGGATTAAACTTTGCAGAGCTTATTTTTACTATTGATACTATTTGATACAATAATAATCAATCAACCGAAACAGCGTTTCAGACATTAACAGCAAATTAGGGAGAACAATATAAATAATAACCAATTTAAATACAGTATTCTGTTAGTAATTTGTCAAAGATATGGTTTTGTTTTTGTTGACTAAGCCTTAAATTTGGGATATACTATATGTGGTATTGCTCTAAGTAAAAATCCAAATAATAAAAAGCAGCAAAGAAAAATCGGCAGGTATCTCGGAGGAAATTTTAATGGATATTGCAAAAACGCTTCAACAGCTTTGCAGCTTGGCAGGAGTGACGGGAGGGGAAACAGCCGCTCACCCCGCCGCTTTAAAGCTGTTAAAAAAATACATTCCCGATTCAAGGTCGGACAAGTTCGGAAACATAATCGGCTATTTGGGTAAGGACAAAAACAAGCCTTTGCTTTTGCTTGAAGCTCACCTTGACCGAATCGGTATGATTGTAACTTATATTGACGAGGACGGTTTTTTAAAAGTCAGCGGGGCGGGTGGAATCGACAGACGCACCTTGCTTGCACAGGCGGTTACCGTTTTTGCGGGGGATAAGCAGATAAAGGGCGTTATTTCAACGCTTCCTCCCCACGTTTCAAAGGACGAGGGAAAGGCGGCTAAATTAGAGGATATTGCCATTGACATAGGAATGAACAAGGAGCAGGCGGAAAAAACAGTGTCCATAGGCGACCTTGTTATGATAGACGGAATGTATTCAAGGCTTAGCGGCACAAGAATCTGTTCTCCCGCCACCGACGACCGAGCGGGAGTTGCCGCAGTGCTTTACGCCTTGGATTTGATGAAAAATCTGCTGAAAAAGGAACAGGATTTGCCCTTCAGATTGGCGATTTTGTTTGCGGCACAGGAGGAAGTCGGCTGTAGGGGCGCAAAAATTGCCGCTTTTAATATTGACGCCGATTATGCCCTTGCGGTAGACGTAAGCTTTGGGGTAAGCAGCGGAGTTTCCTCTTCTCAGGCCGGTGAATTGGGAAAAGGCGGTATGATAGGAGTTGCCGCTTCTCTTTCAAGAGATGTGTCGGATAAACTTATAGAAATTGCAAAAACAAATAAAATACCCTATCAGATAGAAGCTATGGGCGGCAGCACAGGCACAGACGCCGATTCTATAACAGTAAGCAGAGGCGGCGTTAAAACAGGGCTTATCTCCATTCCTCAAAGATATATGCACACCCCTTGCGAAGTGGTTGATACAGAGGATATAAAGGCGGTTGGAAAGCTTATGGCGGAATATGTAAAGGGGGCGTTTTAAATGGAGAAAAGTTTAGCGGAAGCTGCTCTTAAAGAAACAGTTTATACTCTGTGCGGAATAAACGGCACAAGCGGCGACGAATCGGAAGTAAGAGAAGCAATAATAAAGCTGCTGCCCAAAGACGTGAAATACACGGTAGATCCCTTGGGAAATCTCATAGTGGAAAAAAAGGGAAAAAAGCGCCCAAAATCAAAGCTGATGATAGACGCTCATATGGACGAGGTAGGCTTTATCGTAACTCATATAAATTCGGACGGCAGTCTTTCCTTTGATACGGTGGGAGGAATAAATCCCTCGGTGGTGTTCGGCAGACAGCTGATTTTTAAAAACGGCGTTTGCGGAGCTGTGGCGGCAAAGCCTCTTCATCTTTTAGAGGGGGAAGAAAGGGAGCAGCAGCCCAAAATCTCCGATCTCAGAATAGATGTTGGAGCAGATAGCGAGGAAGAAGCGGCAAAGCTTGTTCAGGTGGGGGACTGCGCTTATTTTGCGGGAGAGGTTTTTGACTTTGGCGACGGCTTTATGGCGGGAAAGGCATTGGATGACCGTGCAGGCTGCGGCATTATGCTTCAGCTTATCAACAAAGAAATTCCCTATGACTGCACCTTTGTATTTGCGGTACAGGAGGAAATCGGCACAAGAGGGGCGGCTGTTTCCGCATATACCGTAAATCCCGATTTTGCCATAGTGCTTGAAACAACCACCGCTTGCGACATCAGCGGTTCTGAAGGTGAGAAAAAGGTTTGCGAGTTGGGAAAAGGACCTGTGGTTTCATATATGGACAGGCGTACTGTTTATGACAGAGAATTATACCGCCTTGCCTTTGATACCGCAAAGGAAATAGGCGTTCAGTGCCAGACAAAAACCGTTGTGGCAGGCGGCAACGACAGCGGAGCAATTCATCAGGCGGCAGGCGGAGTACGCACAACTGCAATTTCCCTGCCCTGCCGTTATCTCCATTCGCCTTACTGCGTAATAAAGGAAAACGACCTTTATGAAACGATTAAGTTGGCGGAAGCTATGATTGAAAAATTAGGACGGATTGAGAAATAAATGCTGCTCTATGTCAGCATTTCAGCCAACCGTGCGACAAGTTAAAAACTTTGTAATGCTAATTGTCTATAGTTTGATCGACAAACAGTATAAGCGGAAAAAGGGGATCACATGATAACAAAAATCGACTCAAAAACTGCATACAGGCTTTTGGGAAATGAAAAGGACGTGCTTTC